>JASHTH010000673.1 GCA_030040655.1 Acidobacteriaceae bacterium
TATCAGAAGCAGAAATCGCAGCCGCATAAGTTGAATCGTTGCGTATTCCGAGTTCATAGGCAAGGAGATTTCGCTCTGACGTGATAGGTTGGTGATCTACTACCACGACGGCGGATTGGCATCGCGGAGCTTATCGCCGTACCTGGGTGAAGTAGAACGTCGCGGCTGCTCCAACCAGGCCGGAGAACACCGGAACCCAGACATTGAACACGCGGGAAATCTCGTCGACCGAGTTGGGCTTGTTGTGCGCAAGAACCAAAATGCATGTTACGTGCGCGGCGAAGACGACAAATAACGCGCCAAAGAAGAGAAACGCGAGCTGCTTCGTGGTTTTGGCATGGTGTTCCTCAGGTGAGAACACAGGCCTGCCGGGCAGAAGCCGCGGCGTTTCGATCTCCTCAACAGGGGTTCGACGATCTTCCTCTGATTCGCTCATCGTCCATTCGCTGTCGTCTTCGCAGATGAGAGGAAAGGAAAGATCACTTCGCGCTGGCGGCCGTTCTTTTCCACAATGACGGTGGCATTTTCGTCCCGAACCTGTTCGATCGTCCATTGCAGCATCTGCAGCGCTCGGCGAATCACTTCGGCTCGAGTCGTGGCGCCGGTAGCCCTCTTCAGTTCATCGAGCTCTTCGAGGGCTCCATCGGTGAAATCGAATTGGAGACGATTCTTGGCCATGGCTAAGAGGCCCTCCTCGGTGAGCTCGCGAAACTCGCCTTCATCCGCGCCGCACAAAGCTGCGAGGTGAACTTCGAGCCTGGAGAATGCAGAAGAAAACCCAAATGCGCCAACCTGCTCCGGTGGGGCGGCGGGGCAATTCTCCCTCGATTCCGATATTTCACTAGGTTCCTCAATCGAAGAGGTCTCAAATGGGCTGGGAAAAGAACCAAGGTTGTGTTCCAAGTCAGTCCTCCAATTTGAAGCAGTCGGCGATGATCCGTCGCCGGTTCACAAGGGTCTCTCATGCACCTGTCACGAAGCAAGCAAGCAAGACAAGCAATGCAGCGATTCCCTGTGTCTGCTCCAAGCACGTCGGTTTGCCACCTCCGACAGCAATCACTGGCTTGGAAGTTCCGCCTCGGCACCGTCGCGAAACTTGGATGAGTATACAGTGAGTGGAAGCTGAGTGCAATATCATCATTGCGACATTTCCGGAATTTCCTCCTTTTCTCCTCCGTAATCCACTAACCCCTCATCTGCGCTCTGCATTACGCTTTCTTCTTATGGGCCGCATCCGCATTCTTCCCGATCAAGTGGCCAACCAGATCGCCGCCGGCGAGGTCGTAGACCGTCCCGCTTCGGTGGTGAAGGAGTTGCTTGAAAACGCTCTCGATGCAGGAGCGAACCGGATCAGGGTCGAGGTCGAAGCTGGCGGACGCAAGCTGATCCGCATGGCCGATGACGGCTGCGGAATGAATCGCGACGATGCGCTGCTGGCCTTCGAGCGTCACGCGACCTCCAAGCTGCGCACTGCCGACGACCTGCTCGCGATTGCGACGCTGGGTTTTCGCGGCGAGGCGCTGCCGTCGATTGCCTCGGTGGCGCGGGTCACGCTCGATACTTCGACCGGTGAATCCGGCGGGGCTGGCACCGGCACGCGCATCGAGATTGCCGGAGGCAAGATTCTGCGCGTCGAAGACGCGGCGCTGCCGCGCGGAACCACGATCGCCGTCGCCGATCTCTTCTTCAATACGCCGGCGCGGCGAAAATTCCTGCGCGCCGAGTCGACCGAGCTTGCGCATGTGACCGCGCTGGTCACTCACTATGCGCTGGCCCATCCGGAAAAGCACTTCGAGCTGCTCTCGGCAACGCACACCGTGCTCTCGGCTCCTCCGGTGGCGCGCACGGCGGAGCGGATCTACCAGCTTTTCGGCAAAGATACGCTGGCGCAATTGCTCCCCGTCGCCGCCGAGGCGCGGCTGGAACACGGGGGGCTGCCGGAGCCGCCTCCCTGGAGACGCGACTCGACGCCGGACTCGGCCGAATCCCGGCGGGAGCTGGGCAGCGTTCGACTCACCGGCTTCTACTCCAAGCCGGAGCTGCAGAAGCTCAATCGCAACTCGATCTATATCTTTGTCAATAAGCGGCTTATTCGCGACCGGCTACTGTTGCACGCGATCACCGAAGCGTATCGGAACGTGATTCCGCCCACCAGCTTCCCGGTGGTTTTGCTCTTCCTGCAAATGCCGGCTGAAGAAGTTGACGTCAACGTCCACCCGGCCAAGACGGAGGTTCGATTCCGCCAGCAGACGCTGGTACACGACTTTGTCCGCGACAGCTTGCGGACGGCGCTCATCCAGGCGCGCCCCGCGGCAGGGTTTCTGGCAGCTCTGGAGAATTCGCCGCTGGCCAGCCCGTCGCTGATGCCTCCGCCGGTATCGGCGCTGCCGGGAATTCCGGATGGCGAACCGGCCCAAGCAGATCTTCCTGATGGAGTTGCCTCGGCAGGCGTCCCAGCCGAACCTGAGCCTTTCCAGTTGACGCCCCGCCTGCCAACGCCGGTTCCCGGCAGGCTGGCGTTCGACTCGGACTCATCCTCAGCTGCGGCCATCGATGCCATGCAATGGGAAAAGGCAGCCTCATCGCTCCTTGCGCCTTCTCAGCCGCCGTCCAATGGGAATTGCACTCCAAGTAACGCCGA
>JASHTH010000087.1 GCA_030040655.1 Acidobacteriaceae bacterium
CGCCGTTCGCCACCGGCGGGAAGCCTACCGCTGAAGACCGGCCGATGCCTTCACGGCGCGCCCCGGCGGCACACCGGGCGAACTGGAAACTGCAGCGTGGTTCGCCGAACTTGCTGTTGCCTCCGCTTTCAGCGTGTCCGTGTCTCCTTCTTCGCCCAGAAACTGCTCGTCGTCCTTGCCCTGGATGGCTTCTTTCATGAACGTCATCCAAATAGGCAGCGCGGCGCGCGCGCCGGTTTCTTTTTCGCCCAGCGTCTGGCGGCTGTCGAAGCCCACCCACGTGCCGCATGTAATCGATGGCGAAAAGCCGATGAACCATGCGTCGGTGAAGTCGCTGGTCGTTCCCGTCTTGCCGCCCAGGGGATGATTCAACTGCGCCGCCGCCGCGCCCGTGCCCATGCGCGTCACCGCGCGGAAGAACGTCATCATGGTGCGCGCCGTCTGCTGATCGATGACCTGATCGACCGACGGCGTGTCTTCCCACAGAGTGATGCCGTCGGCGTTCTGCACCTTGCGGATCAGTCGCGGCCTCACGCGCAGCCCATCGTTGGGGAAGACCGAGTAACTGTCCACTTGCTCCTGGAGCGTGATCTCCACCGCGCCCAGCGCCACGGGAAGATAAGCCGGAATATTCGTCGTCACGCCGAAGCGATGCGCGACATCGATCACTTTCTGAATGCCCACGCGCGCCGCCAGCTTCAGCGCGGGGATGTTGCGCGACTCGGCGAAGGCGTAGGTCAGGCTCATCGCGCCTTTGTAGTCGTTCTCGTAATTGTGCGGTACGTAGCTGCCGAAGCTCACCGGCGCGTCGACGATGATGTCGTTGGGCCTGGCGCCGGCTTCGACGGCAGCGGCGTACACGTAAGGTTTGAAACTCGAGCCCGTCTGCCGCTCGGCCTGGGTGGCGCGATTGAACTGCGACAGTTCGAAGTCGCGCCCGCCCACCATGGCCAGCACGTCGCCCGTGGTGTTGTCCATGGCAAACAGCGAGCCTTGAATGCCCGAATCCTGCTCCAGCGCCGCCCGATGCGCGCTGCCTTCCATGGCATCGCTCAAGTGGATGTAGATCACGTCGCCGGGCTTGACCAGCGCGTCGGCGTAGCGTTGGCCGGTCCACTTCCAATCCTCCGGCAGCATTTTCACCTGTTGCGATCCCAAGCGAGCGAGAATCTCCATGGGCTGCACTTGCGTTACCACGGCGTGCGCATAATCGCCCGGCTGAATATTCACCGCCCAATCGGGGTGATTGTAGGCTTCGATCGTCGTTCCTTCCTCGAGCACATTTTCGAGCTTGCCCTTCCATCCATGCCGGCGCTCGTATGCGGCCAGTCCGTCGAGCACAGCGTGGTTGGCAGTCTGCTGCAGATCGAGGTCGAGCGTCGTATCCACGCGCAATCCGGCCTCGTGCACCTCTTCCGTTCCAAAACGCTTCTCCAGCTCGCGCCGCACTTCGTCCTGGAACCAAGGAGCCACATTCGACTCCGGCTGCGTGATGTGCAATCCCAAGGGCGCCGCGCGCGCCTGCTCGGCCTGCGCATGCGCGATCTTGCCGTCGGACTCCATCTCCGAGATCACCAGGTTGCGCCGGCGCAGCGCCTTCTCGGGATTGTTCAGCGGCGAGTAGGCCGATGGGGCTTTGGGCAGGCCGGCGAGCAGCGCCGCCTCGGGCAGCGTCAGTTCCTTGGCGTGCTTGCCGAAGTAGAACTCCGAACCGGCCTCGAATCCGTACATGCCGCTGCCCAGGTAAATCTGATTTCCATACAGCGTAAAGATCTGTTCCTTGGTGAACGCGCGCTCGATCTGGATCGCGAGGTAGGCTTCCTCGAGCTTGCGCGTGGCGGTGCGTTGCGACGAGAGAAACAGGTTGCGCGCCAGTTGCATAGTCAGCGTCGAGGCGCCCTGTACGCGCCCGTGGTCGCGCAAGTCGTGCGCCAGCGCGCCCAGCACGCGAAAGACATTGATGCCCCAGTGCGATTCGAAATTCTTGTCTTCGATGGAAATCACGGCTTCACGCAGCACCGGGGCGAAGCCGTCGTAGCCCACCACCACGCGGCGTTGCAGCGCAAACGAGCCGATGATGCGGCCCTTTTGATCGTAGAGGTCGGTCGTGGTCGAAGGGCGATAGCGCTCGAGGTCGTTGATCTGCGGCAGATCGACTGAATAAACCAGCGTCAGGCCGGCAAGGGAGCCGGTCGTGACCGACAACACCAGCAAAGCCGCCAGCGTAAACGGCCCGGCCAACTTGCGCTTGGGCACAGCCGCGCGGCTCTGCCGCGGTCCACGGGGTTTACTCGGTTCCTGCGGGCCGTCCGACTCGGTCAGTCGATGGGTTCGGCCCAGGCGGCGCGATGCAATCGGCTGAGTGGGGGTGGCAGCCAAGGGATTCAGGCCTCAAATCATTGCTTCTCGACCGGATGGCGAGACGAAGAATTCTAAGCCTGAGCGTACCACGCGCCGAGCACTTATGAGTACAAACTTCGGTGCTTGCGGACCTGAACCTGCATTGGCGGGAACGAAGAATCGTGGCAGCGCTTGCAGCCAGCCGCAAAGAGCGGTTGCCAACAGGCACGACTTCAACCGATTCGGAAACATGCGCCTGAGAGAGGCTTTGTAAAAATGTCACGAATTTAGTCGTGTCTCTATCGGCCTTTGGCCCTCCCAAGGAGATGAAATGCTCACCGGGGCTGAGCCCCCTCAGCCGTTCTTCGCCTTCAGCAATTCCAAGGCCTTGTTGAGCGTATCGTCGCCTCGGTTTGCAGGCGTCTCGTCCAGATCATCGTCGGCGGCCGACTCGACCACCACGTTGGGCGTCACGGCGTCGTCCTGAATCTTCTTCCCGTCGGGGCCCTCGTACTTTGCCACCGTCAGCATCAGCGCGGCGCCGTCGGGCAGGTCGATGGTCTTTTGCACCGAACCTTCGCCAAATGTGCGCTCGCCCACCACGTCGCCGCGCTTGGCGTCTTCAATGGCTGCCGCGGTCAGTTCGGCCGCACCCGCCGTTCCGCGATTCACCAGCACCGCAATCGGCGCATCGGTCAAACATTCCGCCGGATCGGCGGTAAATGTCTGGCGCGGGTATTTCTGGCCTTCGAGCGCGGCCAGCGTACCCTGCTTGATAAAATAATTGGCCAGCCGGATGCCCTGCTGCGGATCGCCTTCGGAGTCGTCGCGCAGGTCGAGCACCACTTTACGGCCTCGGCCGTCTTCCTTGATCTTCGCGGCGACTTCGTCGACGCGCGCCTTGGTCAGCACGCCGGGCTTCAAATAGAGGATGGTCGAGTTGTCGTACTGCTGCTCTTCGAGCGATGGCGGCGGCACCAGGGTCCGCGTAAGCGTGATCTTATCCGGATCCGGTTTGCGCGGGCGAACCACCGAGAGGGTCAATTGCGAGCCCGCCTTGCCTTCCAGCATCAGCCGGATGACGGCCAGCGAGAGCTCGCGCGTCGACGAGTCGCCGATCGATTCGATCACGTCGCCATCGGTCAGGTGATCCTTGTCGGCGGGCGAGCCCGGCAGCACACTCACGACCGTGGCGTATCCATAGCGCTTCGAAACCGAAATGCCCACCTGGGCCACGCCGGTTGACGGCCGGTCCTTGTAGATCTTGTACTCGGTCGGGGTCAGATAGCTCGAATCGGCATCCAGCGACTCCAGCAGCCCGTGCAGAGCCCCGGTCGTCACCTGAGTAATGTTCGGCTCGGTCACGTAGTCGGTTTGGATCTTCTTCAGCACTTCGGCGTAGACGCGCATCTGCTTGTAGGCGCCGTCCTGTTCGCCGCCGGCATGCACGCCGAACCAGCCGAACTCGCCGAGAATGAAGCCGAAGCCGAGCGCGACAAAGATCGCGATGGAGAGAACGAAAACAATTCGCTGAAAGAGTCGGGACACAAACACCACCTGGGAAGCGTTTCTAGAGTAGGCACCGCTTACCTTATAGACGTAATCATACCCGAACCGGCATTTTTGGCCTATACCTCGGTGCGGGGGGTCGGTTTCAGCCCGGGAGGGTACGGGCTTTCAGCCCGTACGTTGATTGCCAAACAAAAAACTCCGGGCTTTCGCCCCCTAGGCATACTTAAAAACCGGCCTATACCGGGTCGCCAAAGACCTTGACCCCGGCCGCCCGGGCGGCCTCGGAGAGTCGCCGGTCGAAAGTGGCCACATCTCTACCGGTTCGAATCGCCAATTCGAGGTAACCGGCGTTGTTGGTCGTCAGCCCATAGGAGCGAGCCAAGGGTAAAATCGCCGCCTGCACCTCACGGAATGGTCGCGGATCGACTTCGATGCGTAATTCGTCGACCTTGGAAGGAAACAGCGTCGATTTTGCAAGCTCCAGCAGGCTGCGTCGCTCCGCTACGAGCAGCCCATTCGCGACTTCAAAAGGCCAGTGCGCGGGGACCATCGCGTCATCGCGTTCGAAGCGGACCAGCAACTCACGGGCGTGTGGTTTCTCCGTGGGGTCGGGCCGTTCCAAGACCCTTGCCAGGGTAGCAGTCGCGTCGAGAACAAGACCCATCGTCCGCCTTCACCTTCGGCCTTCGCGAATCCATTCGAGGACTTCTTCGCCAGACACTCCCTTGATACGCGGAAAGTTCAAAAGATCTTACACCGCCTTCGATACCTCAGGCGCGCTCCTGGCCAGACACAGGCACGACATTCGCCACGCCTCGGCCCCGGACGGTTATGGCGAAACGCGCTCCCTGCTCGACCTGCCGGAGAACCTCCGGGAGCCTTGTTTTCGCCTCGTACGCACCGATCTCGGTATGCATTCCGTCTCCTTATAGACCAGCTTTACATCTGGTTTATCATTCTCGAATCAATCCCACAAACCTCCGCTCCGTCTCGTCGTACCGCTCAATCCGCCCGCTGAGAATGTCGTAGTACCAGCCATGCACCTCCAACCGGCCCTCCATCAATGCCCGCGCCACCGAAGGCTGCGCGCGCAGATTGTGCAACTGCGCCACCACGTTTCCCCGGATCAGGGAACCCAATTCCGCATGCTCGCCGTCGGCGGAATTCATCGGCTGGCGATGCGTAAATGCGCCTTCCACATGGCTCAGCCAGCGGTGGGCTTTGGGCAGCTTTTCCAGGTGCTTGCGGTCGAGCGCCGCCTTGATCGCCCCACAATCGGAGTGGCCGCAGACGACCGCGTGCTTCACCTTCAGCACTTCCACGGCGTACTCGATCGTCGCGGTGCAACCGTCAACGTCGTTGCCCGTGACCGGCACAATGTTTCCTATGGCGCGCGCAATAAACAGGTCGCCCGGCCCCGCCCCCAGGATCAG
>JASHTH010000674.1 GCA_030040655.1 Acidobacteriaceae bacterium
ACGAAGGCTCCGTTGGTGCGGATCATGATGTTCTCGTCCTCGGGAAGATCCCGCAGCGAAAACAGTTCGCAGACCGCCGGCGACTTCTTCTTCCTCTCGTGTTCCGCATAGGTCATCGGCATGATTTACCTCGCTTCACTGGCTTTGGCGCATCGCGCTCCAATCCTTCCCGAGCAATCCGCGTCAGCGGCTCGATCCCTTCATGAAAGCGCGCGGCAAAGAGCACGCTTGCGAAGACCGCCCGGGCCGCATCGGCGTCAAGTTTGAGCGCGACCGATCCGTCCGTCATATTTCTGATCGCGGCCTGCATGGTCTACTCCTCCTCGCCAGCGAGATAAGACTCCACCAGGACCGAATCTCGCTCAAGTGCACACCATGCCTTTGGAGCGAAGAATGATCGCACCAGGTCTGTGAGATACCCACGAGGCCGCCCATACTTGAAAACAATCAAAAACGGCACGGCCAGCGCCGGCACCACGAACTCCATGAAGATATTGAGCGGCATACCGAGGACGTGCGCATTGCCGCTCACAAAATGCGCAAGCAGATTCATCACCGCTGCCAGCGCCAGCACCAGGATCAGGTCCTCGAACTCGAGGCCGAGAAAAGTGACCTTCGTGTGTAGGTTGCGATGAACGGGCGTCAGATCGAGACTCATGCCAATCTCCTCAAATCCCATGCGCGTGCGTGACCATCGACTCTGCCAGGCGAACCATTCCTGAAACCATCAACGCGCCCATTGCGGAGATAAACTTCCTAATCCAGGTCGAGCCCGGATAGATCTCCGAAACCACGCCGCCCATGTGCAATGCCATCGCTGCCAATTGCGTCAGCGCGAAGACCGGCAGGATGACGTTCGCGACCCAGTTCACCAGGCTCATCGTCGCCATCCAGAAGCCGTCCGCGCTCGTCGGTCCGGCGTGCTGGACAAATCCCTCCAATGCGCGGAGCATTCCCGAACACATCAATGAAGCGAAGCCGCCGTAGAGCAATTGCTCGAACTGCCCGCCCTTGCTGTAGCGATAGACCGCGCCGGCAAAAAACCCTCCAGCCATCGTCGGCATCATCACGTTGCCGGCCCAGGAGGCGAGGTTCGTGATTGCTCCATCCAGGCTCATCCCAATCCCCTCAAGCCGCCATCGCTTTGAAAAGAGCCAGAAGGCCGCTCAGGCTCAAGAAACCAATTGCAGCGAAGACCAGCCGTACCCAGGGCCTGTGGCGCACATAGTTGATGACCGCGCCCACACACGCCAGACCGGCTGCTGCCGGCATGATTTGGCCCGCGATGTAATTCCAGAGCGAGGTGAGCATGTCGGTCGTCGCGTACTCGCCGCCCGAGTTCCAACCTTCGAACAGCTGCATTGTTGCCGAGATCGACATCAGAAATAGCGCGGCGAGAATCGAAGAGACTGGATTTTCGCCTCCGGCAACATCAAGCGCCGCTTTCAGGACAAAATAGGCCGCAATCACCGGAACCAGCCGCGCGACGACGATTTGGTTTACGAAGTTCTTGAAGACCGTCTCCATGCTGGCGAGCCAACTCGTGCCGACCGATCCGCTCGCCGATGGAACCTGTATGCCCTGTGCCGCAATCCACGAAAGAAGCTGGGGGATCGTAAGCAGAACGACCGTCCACAGAATCCACTTGCTCGCCCGGCCATTGATATGGAAGTGAATTCCGCCTTCCTGTCGCAGGCTGACGCCCGCGACCGCCAGGGTGCAGAACGCCGCGGGAACCGCCAGGTCGAATAGCAGTTGGAGCAGGTCGAGAAGGAATTGCGGCACAGGCATCGAGGGCTCCTACTGAATGCCTTGTGCTTGGGTGATGAAGCCCTCGGCCATGCGCCCAAGTCCGGAAATCACCATCAACGCGACGCCGGTGACTCCCCAGCCGAGATAACCACGGCCGCTCTTGAAGTGCCAGCCGGCGACACCAAGGCACGCCACAGCGACAACCGGCGCGATGACGTTGCAGCCCCAGTTGACGACATTCAGGACGGTGCCCTCGACCGTTGTCGCCTGTTGACCTTTGACGGCTTGGCCAAATACTGGGGCGTCCCCAAGGTTCTGCGCCCTCGCTACAAACGGCGCCATGAGATTGCCGAGGATCATGAAGCTCAAGGCGATCTTCAAGGCGATGTGCAGCCAGTTGATCTCTGCGGGCCGGTGGAAGACGAGTGTGGTCGATGAAGCGGTCGCAGGTCCGCGCCGCGAGATGCCGAGTAAGGTTCTCATTTGGATCCTCTCCTAAACGCGGCTGCTCTTGGCATCCGTGTCGAACGAGAGGATGGGTCCGAAGTGAATTTCCGTCAAATTGCCGTGCAAATATCAGCCTTCCAACGCCTCAATCTCTAAACGCGCGTGGGGCCTCGCTCAAAGTGATGTGGATCGCGCATCTTCTATAGCTCTGTTTCCAGTAAACGGCTAGAATCGTTGATTGAAGGGAGACCGGAATCAGCGGTGGCCGGATGCCACGCAGCTCCGGGAAAAGCAGTGGCAACCATCGGTCAACAGATGGCATATCGGTGCGATCAATGCGGTAGCCCCGAGTTGGTCGCCCTGTCTCTGCTTTACGAGCAGGGGACTCGCAGCTTCTCAGGACACTTTACGTCCGGTGTCAGCCAGTCCTTTACTGCGAATGCCGCCTCGCCGCCGACTCCTCGTAACTACGGACGAGCATTCTTTGGTTGGGGATTCGCTATACTCTTTTGTGTCTTTTGGGGCGTCGCAGGCTTTCGCGGGATATTGCAGCATCCGCAAAAGACGGAATCACTTGGAGGCGCAGTTACATTCCTATTTTGCTTAGGTTTCATATTCTTCTTGGGCATGCTTTTTCATTTCCGCAGGATCGCCCGTTACAACCGCGAAGTCTTTCCTCAACTCCATTCAGACTGGGCGCGCACCTTCATGTGCCGTCGTTGCGGAAAATACTCTTTGATTCGTTCGTAGCGCCGGAGCATGATTGCTCTGCGAATTTGACTCAAACGCATTTTGGGTCAACGGGGCCGATTATTCCTCAAAACGCGAGATGAGCAATTGAAGGCAGTTTGCCTCAAATACACAACGAGTCATCGGGAACGATCATGCCTCAAGCGCACATTGAGGAATTGAAGTGAATTTGGCTCAAACGCACATTGAGGCATCGGGATCGATAATGCCTCAAAACGCGCGATGAGCAATGGAAGGCAATTTGACTCAATCGCACAACGAGGCACGCGGAACAACGCTCGCCTCTCCACGCCAGCTTCGAGTCATAAAAAAGCCCTGGCCGAAGCCAGGGCTCATAGCGACTTCTGGGATCTCTACTGAACAGAAGATGCGATCCTGTGCAGCTCTGTGGCGCTTTCTGTGTGCTTCGTGAAAACGATGTAGATCTTCGTATCGGCCGGCACGGACACGACCACGCGGCTGTTGGCATTGAGGCTCATGACCTCCGTGTCGCCCGCAGTGCCGATATTCTCCGCCAACCGCTCGCGCAACATGTCGTCTTCCGAAAACGCCGCGCTCGTGTTGTTGCCGGCCACTTCGGCAAGCACCGAACCGATGCCGGAGGCGGCTCGCACAAGGAAGTTCTTGCCTGTGTTCTTCCCGTAGACATTGCCTTTGATTGGTCCCAGATCGAGTCCCGTTCCCACGGCTTCGATCTTCTCCCGAGCGCCGTCAAGCAATTCGATCTCATCGAACTTCACGCTTACTAGTCCGCTGCGATCGGCCTTTTGAAGCGATCCATAGAC
>JASHTH010000675.1 GCA_030040655.1 Acidobacteriaceae bacterium
AGCCGGCGATTTCACCTGGCCCTTGGTTAAGGAAAACTTCACGGCCGGCACGCCGATAACACTCGATCCGGGATCTACACTCGTTAGCACAAAGGAGTTTGCGCCAACCGTGCAACCGGCTCCAACCTTCCTCCCCATGTAAATAGTGGCATTGGCACCGAGAAAGACACGATCGCCTAGGCGGGCAGCTCCAAGCACTTGAACACCAGGCGAAAGCACGCAGTAATCCCCTACAGACGAGTTGTGACCTACGACGGCGCCAATATTCAGTGCACAATGGCGGCCGAGAACGGCATACGGAGCTAGGATGCAGCCGGCACCAACGACAGTACCGTCTCCTACTTGAACGTGTCGGGCACTTATAACTGATGGGTGAATAAGCGTGGCTGGCCGAAATCCACGCCGCTCGGCCTCCTCACACTCAAAAGCCCTTGGAGAAGGAGAACCGATGCCACATGCAAAGTAAATCTCATCTTCATTGGGAATGTCTTGCCATCCACCCAGTACTGGCCGATCATAGTGGATCTCCCCCTTTCTTCTCTTCGCTAGTGGATCGACGAATCCCAGGAGCTCCCATTGAGGTTCCTGAGCGTTAATGTCGTCAACAAGCCATAGAACTTCCTGTGCGTAGCCTCCGGCGCCCAGAATAATCAACTTCTTCAGGCTTGAACCGGCGTCGCTGCTTAAAGAAGGATGCGGGTTGGAAAAAATCGGAAGGCTCATGCTTACCCTCTCAGGTCGACGCGGCTCGCATTCGCTTTGATGTCGATCATGGGTCCAGCGGTTCCGCCGCGCTCTTCCTGCTTATCTCCCGTTTCTCGCGAAAACGCCCCGTCGAAACTGGAAGCTCCCAAGAACTCAGGCATGGTTGCAGAGTTCTCATTCGAGATTCCGGTGCGACAAAGCACCTGCCAGGCGGTCAACATCAGAATTCGCAAATCGAGGAAAAATGATCGGCAGTTAATATACCATAAATCCAGCTCGAATTTTTCATTCCAGCTCAACGAGTTTCGGCCGTTTACTTGAGCCCAGCCTGTTATGCCGGGCTTCACCTGATGACGTCTCGCCTGTTCCGGAGTATAACGGGTAAGATACTCCATCAATAAGGGCCGCGGACCAACCAGGCTCATATCTCCTCTGATTACATTCCACAACTGGGGAAGCTCGTCAATACTAAGGCCACGGACAACTCGCCCGATCGCGGTGATTCGCTCGCAATCGGGCAGTAACTCGCCACGATCGTTCTTCTCTTCGCTCATGGTGCAGAATTTGTACAGCCGGAACGGCTTCCCATGAAGGCCGGGGCGAAGCTGACAAAAAAGAACCTTTCCTTGCATGCACCAGAGCATCACCGCAACGAGAACGACGATCGGCGCCGTAGCTATTCCTGCCACCGTCGCAAGGAGAATATCGACAGTTCGTTTGCCGCAGTCATACGCGAGGGTTCTGATCATCGAACTGCCCGAAACAGCGTTTTCGTTCCTGCCAGTCTCATGCACCGGAACACGCACTCGCAGCGTTGCCTCCCTGAAAGTTGAAAAACAGTGACGGCCGTGTTCCATTTGCTGGTGTGCCGAAACTCCTTTGCAAAAGCCCGTTAGATCCAGGACGCATTGAAAACCACACCGGAAATAAGGTCAGCTAACTGTTGGGCGTGCTCTTCGCGGCTAAAATGCCGCACTACATAGGCCCTGGCTTTAATGCCCATGGAGATCGCCTCTTCTGGATGATCAGCCAAGTCAATGATGGCATCGGCGAGCAGGCGCGGATTCCCAGGAAGCACAAAGATGCCGGCGCAAGCGGCCTCGATCACCTCGCGAATTGCGCCGTCAATCGCGAGAACAGTGGGCCGCCCCGCCGCCATATAGTCAAAGACTTTGTTGGGATACGTCGTCGTAAACATAGGGATGTTTTTTAGCAGCGCAACGCAGGCATTGGAAGCGGCGAGCACGCTTGACATTTCATTTTTTGGAAATGGTCCCGTGAAGGTCAAGTTGACCAGACCTAGCTGCTTTGAGAAGTCCTCAAGGCGCTTTCGTTCCTTTCCGTCACCTACAATCAAAACGTGAATGTCGGTTCGAGGGGCTAGGTATTGGGCGGCTCTGACAAGCGTGTCGATGTCATTGGCCATGCCTAATGCCCCCGCATAAGTGACAACAAACTTATTGCCGAGGTTGTATAAGAGACGAATGGGATCTCCGCGGTCATTCGGGTCGAACATATCGCAATCCACGCCGTTTGAAATGAAGCTTATCCTTTCTGGAGCGACGTTCCTTTTGAGGAGATAGTCACGATACGCCGGAGAATTCACCAGTAAGTGGTCAGCGTGGTTGTAGAGAAAGCTTTCCACAAGCCTTGCCAACCAAATGAGCGCGCGGTTCTTTAACAGTCCGATATCGATGGCAAACTCCGGCCAGAGATCACGCACCTCAAGGAGAAACGGACATCCATGGAACCGTGCAAGCATCCATGCCGAAATCGCCTGGAAGATGGGCGGGGTCGTACCCATAACCACGTCGGGGGTACCCGCGCTTGCACCGGCGAAGATTGCCGTGGCCATAAAGCTGAGAAAAGAAAGGAGACGGGAGAAGTAGCTCTTGTGGACCCCCGAATAGGTGTAGGCGCGAAGGAGGCGGATTCCATCTAAGCAGGTTTCTGTTACGAGTCTCGGGTTTTTCACTAAGCGCTTTCCGGTATGATAGCTTACGTCACTGGCGACAACGGTGAAGCGTTGCCCCTGCGCCACTAACCTTCTTCCGAGCTCGTAGTGACGGGTTCCGCCAGGTTCATTTTTTGAGACAAAGGCTTGGTGAATCAAAATTGTCTGAATGGTCACTGGGCCGCCACAATTCCTTTTGGATCTCCGGGGCGGGAAAGTCGCAGTATCGTATCCCCAATTTGAATGCTTTGGGACGTGAAATCGACATGAACTTCAGGAACCTTTTCCAGCATAACGAAGGTGACAAAACGAACGGGAAGCGCGGATGAGCTCTCAATTACGAATGATAGAGCCGGCTGCATTCGTCGATAGAATCGGGATATCCACCCCCTGGAGGGGTCGGGGGGTTCTCCCCCGAGATCGTCGACGCGCTCTCCTGCTCGAACGAGATCGGCCTTACATGACACATTTGAAGCCACCTGGATTCGGACATTGCCGGCAGGGAAGGCCAAATCCATGCTTCCCGCTTCGCGAAATACGCAGGGTACATCCGGCGTCTGCCAATGCAGTCGGGCGATATGCTCCCCGTCACCAATCAAGTCGTCTATCACTAGCCAGATAGATTCCTCAGCTAGGGCAATCGCTCTGCGATGAATCACTCCAGATTTGGCGTAACCGTCGTGCTCACCCTCGAGGAAAACTGTTCCTCGGGGCCCCTGCGAGCGACGCACATTGGCGCTCGTCCAGTCTGCCCAAAGGAAGCGACTTATGCGCTTCATTTGATCGCGCCCATCAATAGTGACAGTATTATGGTATAGTGTCGAGGCGAAGGCGTGATCAAAAGGAGGTTTCGAATGATAACTGTAAGATCCGGAGTCGCATAACACGTTTTCGCCTCGCCACCATAAATCGACATGAAGTTGATCGGCATGCGAAGGGCGATCCCTATACTTGGCCCCGCGCAACATGGCCCAACTGGAATCGGATCGGATTGTATAATAGCCACCTGAGTCCGCGTTCAATTCGAGGTTGAAGTTGACGTCTCGCCTAGTCTCCGCAGCCACGGCCATGGGGCCATTTATCAATATCATCTCCTCATCCCACGGACCGGACGGGTAAAGCCGATTTCCGTTGGCGAGAAAATGGCAGGCCTGCAGAGAGGGCCGCATGTCGGAAAAAGAGCAATCGCTCAGGGGAAGGACCAAAGCGCCATCATTAGCGCCGCAGTTTGGCGCTAAGCCAGTGCCGGAATCCGTGAGCAATTGCAGGAATTGAATAGCTTTGCGAAAAGAGCAATATACTCCGGAAGGAAATGCATCGTCATTGCACTCGCCGAGCCTTAGCGCCCAGGCGAGGGTTTGTAAGAGCACGCGATGGTAATTGGTGGAGTGCTGGATATAACTGCCATCCGCGTAAACCTGGCGCCGAACCTCGCTTTCAACGATGCGTTTTCCGCGGTTTCTCCATCGCGCTGAATTCTTCAGTTCCGGGAAGAGCAACCCGATCGTCCATAACCCAACGCCTTCGCTAATGGCATGATTGTTTTTTTGCGCGTGCGCGTATTCGTGGAATGCATCGATGCGCTGCCCGTGCGCTGCAATAAGAGAGAGAAATAGGGCGACTCGGTCCGAGTTAGAAGAGGCCGCCGCTCGGAAGGCATAAAACGCGAAGCACAATGCCATGCAGCGGAAGGAAGCTTCCTGGCCGCATGTCCAATTGATTCCCCAATTGGGAGGGTTCTGCGCTATCCAGCTTTCAACAAGATTCCAGAATGCTTCTGGATAGCGTTCGTCGGGGTTTCGAATGTACGCCCTACCCAGCCAAAATGCCCAACTGAAACGGTTCAATTCCCACCATTGTTTAATATCTTCTATTGTGGAGTCATCGATTGCGGACCAATGCCCTCCTGGTGCTGGAGCTTGGGAGACCGGGTTGCGCTTCCAGTTGGGGGGGAAGCCGGCGTTCACGGAATACCCGAAGAAAGGAAAGCGACCGTCGAGAATTTGGTCTGCAGCGTGAATCGATGCTTCGGAAGTTAGACCGAACTTCCGAAGATCTAGCACATCGTGGAAGAAGAACGCAGGAGAATTGTCGAGGCGCCATTCGAAATAGCTGTCGGCTTGACGAGGCACCTCGTCCATCAAGATCCTATCCAAGGATTGATCGCTCCATTGTTCCAAGGGAGCTCTCCGCTCAAGGGCTCCGCACTTCTTTAGCAGCAGAATTCGTGTTCGAGCAAGAGCCCACGTCGGGCCAAGAGTTCTCAAAGCCTTCAGATAAATGGCTGCCCGTCCGGTCTTGGCATTGCTTACCCTAGGCGTTGACGGAGAATCGACCGCAGCCTGTGTTGTACATAAACTGTGCTGCGAGTAGAATCCTGAGCGGACGTCGAGGACGGGGTCGTCCGCATTGTCCGAGCCAATTCGCTCCGCCATCATGCTCGACTGCTCTTTCCAATGGGACGCTGACCGCGACTCATGGAGTGTCTGACCCAAAGAAACATGCTTCCCCAACGCCGAGGAGAATTATGAAACAACTTGTTCTGTGCATAGTGCTCGCTTACTTACCAATCGCATGCTATGGCCAGCAAATTGGACAGTCACCAAGTCCCATACCCTCTCCGGCCCAACGATCGACTGCTCAGCCCTTTTTGCGCGGTGAGCTGGGAGAAGGCGCCTTGGCTCCCAGAACAGGAATGTTCCAGGAAACAGGGGACTTGCAGCAACAGCTCTTGAGCCTTGAGAGCTATTTGGGCAGCCGCCGAGGGTTGATCGAAATCCCGCCCAATGCCCCGGCAGGGTGGTGGATGGGGATTGCCAATTCCAGTGTACGATTCATTGATGATAGAGGAAACAGTCTGCCCGATGCGTGGGGAATCACAAGCCTCAACTCCGGAACCGGCTTTAAGACCGGACTTGCGAATGGGATATTGGTTAGGTCGACCGAAACTGAAGCGGCCTCTCCGGATCGGTACAACGGTTTTGTAAACATGCAATTCCACTACGATGCAGCGCAGGGGGGAGTAAACAGCTACAACAGCAAAATCGGCCGAAAGACAGATTATTTCAATGTTCTGGCGACCAGCGAGATGCGAACCGTCGGCCAGAAGTCAGGGATCGCCAGCCTGATGAATAGCTTCTCTGACGGCGATACGATGGGAATTCAGACGGGTATTACTCAATTCGGAGGTTATGACACTTTCGGCGACGAACAGACCGAGGGTGTGCGAATCCAAATACAGCAAGGATCCGCCAGTTCGTTGGCTTCTGGCGGAATCTTTGAAGGCACGGTTAAGTCCATCAGCAGACAGTCTCTCGCATACGCTGCTAGCCGGGACGAGTATTCGCTCGGAGAGCATAGAATCATCCGCGATCTTGATAACTCCTATGGAGCCGGATCGATCGCTTCCATCGACAATTCGAATGGATCTCCCAACACAGTAACGATTACGGGACGGGGTACCGAGTGGACCAAATTCGGTGTGGGGGTGCACACTCATTGGAACAATCTTGACGCAGGAGGAGGCGTAACCGATACGAACCTTGCATTTTGCTTCGATCCGCTGAAGTCCGACGGGTACGACGTATGCTTCCCTGTTGGCCAAATTCTCGACAATACGCATCTTACGCTGAATATGATAGCCTGCGGAACAGGGCATAATACTCATTGGCCTTCTTCCTGGCCGCATTCCGGGAGTTACCGGATCTTCGGCGCTGCATGGCCGACAAAAGCGGACTTGGCGGACCATACCATCACGGCACCCGATCTTTCGGGGCTCGGCGTCGGTCACAGAATCGACCAAGTGCTGGCTTACAACATGCAAACAATTGGCGAATGGATTGTGGTCAGCCGACATATTGGATTCCCAAAACAGGGCGGGGGTCTGTTCATCTCCAATTGGGGTACTGCTCCGTCACCTGAAATGGATTATGGGGTCGCGGTTTCCGGAGCGTTCGACACCGCCTTCGACTTTCAGCCGAGTAATGCTCCTTCAGGAGTGCCAAACTACTTCGCCAGGTTCTATGCGGATCCCGCTTCGAAATTGCTCTTCGACAGCATAGGCGTTCAGAGACCCGCACCGGAGGTTGCATTGTGGCGGCTTCGCGATGCCGCCGGCGCCGCACACGTCATGCTTTCGTTTGCCCGAGACTCAGCCACATCTTGCCTGCTCGATAGAACGCTGTGCGTCTCGCCGAATGGAACGGTTACGGCCGGACGGATCGGCCAGCAGCAAGCGGACGATTACGCCGGAACGATTACAATTAGCGGCACCGATTCGGGAAAGGCCGACTTTAAGGTACCATTTCAATCGAATCCTGTATGTACCCTGACGCCAACTTCGGATCCCTCGGAAGTTGGAACGTACTGGGTTTCCACATCAAGAACGTCGGTATCGGCACAAATCCGCAATCCCGGCCGAATCACGTTCAATTTCATTTGCGTCGGAAACCCGATCTAAGTAGGCCCAGGTTCAAGGCTCCGGTTCTCATCGCCCCTATGCCCTCAACCTCCACCGTTGGCTTTGATCTCCTGCGTCCGAACGATGCTCTGGGTTCAGTGCTGCATCAAACATAGCGATGTGCTCTTCCACGGCTTGAGTGACGGAGAATCGCTGGCTATATCTCAGCGCGCCTTGGTGATAACCGGAGTAGATTCCATCGTCCATATCAATACAGGCCTGGAGCGCGGAGATCCAGGCGCTGCGATCATTGAGGTTAATATCAAAACCAGCGCCCGATTCCTGCAGGTTCCTCCAGGGAGTCTGATCGCTCAGAAGAACCGGCGTTCCGTTGATCAACGATTCCACAGCTGAATGGCAGAAATTTTCGCCCCTTGTGGGCAGCACAAAAAAGTGATGATCGCGCATTATTTGAGGAACATTCGCATGGTCGACGGGCCCGTGGTACTTGGCGCAAATGTTCGCCGGGAGTTTGTCGAGCATATCGCTGCATCTTTTCCAGTAAACGATGTCCTTCTCGGCAATTGGGCCAAAGAGATTGATTTCTACGGCGCCGCTAACTTCGTGAAGGATCTGCAACAAGAAGTCGAGATTCTTCATTTCACTTATGCGCGCAATGAAGACGAGCTTCACGGCTCCGGGCTGCTTTTGACGATAGCGACCCAGGGCCTGCAACGCATCGCTTATCCCGTGTGTAATGTGGATGGAATGAGTTTTGATTCTCCAAGCAGGAGAGATCCTCAGAAGGTCGGCCCTTTCATATTCAGTAGTCACTTGCCAATATAGGTTGCTGTACAATCCAAGCACCTTCGCAAAAGATCGATAGGTAGTTTTTTTCCAACGCTTGACTCGCAATGCGCCTTGCGAGAATTCACCGCGCGGCGCCAAAATGAAAGGAGTCCTTCCAAACACTCCGATGCGTCGAAGCAGCAGCATCGCGACTGTGAAAGTATCATGAAATGAGTTCAACACGACGGCATCGGGCCGCGTCTCCTCGTACGCCCGGCGAAGAACTTGCGGACGAACTGAGGAACAATAGAGGACTTGTGCCTCGCCGACCTGGTGCCAATATCCGGGAGCAATTCCGGGATAGCTGCTTTTGTCGGCGGCATCTCTGTCTCTTGTCACAACATGAAACTCAAAATGAGGGCTGAGATGAGTTACCATGTTGGATACCGAGCGGATCGGCCCACCGGATTTAAATCCGGGAAGATATCGAGGCACGCAGACAAGCACCCGCAGGCGTCTCGTGGACTCTGCCTTTTGAT
>JASHTH010000676.1 GCA_030040655.1 Acidobacteriaceae bacterium
GCGGTTGATGGAAGAGTTCTCCGCCTCCGGGCGCTTCGATCCTTCCCATCGAGAAGGTGTCTCCGATGACGTGATGGCTGAGCACATTGTTGAAATGAATCCCGAACTTATCCGCCAGAAGGTCGAAATGCTCGATGTCCGCATTGGCCGGATCGTTCTCCATCATCAGCAAAATGCCGCCGCGCTTGACCCACCCGGCGATCTCCTCGGCATCCCGCTTCGTCATATAGTGCGGCTTGGGGTTCTTGGCGGGAATGTCGGGAGAAACAAGGATGTAGAACTGCGCGCCGCTTAGATTGTAAGTGCCCGGAGGGTCGTAGAGGGTATCCGTCTCCATCCCAAAATCGCGGAAGAGATGGCCGAGGAGCGAGAACCCGCTATCGGAGTAATCGTCCCACTTATAGTGGAAGTACTCTTGCTCATCGAGCGCATTGAATCGGCGTTGGCTGTTGAACCATGCATCGAGCAAAACTCTGGCTCCATGGGCGCGCTTCGCCAGCGGCGCGACTTCCATCTCACGGCCGGCAAGAATGAACGCCGCAGCAGTATCCGGATCGTCGCCCACAGAGGCCTGACTGGACGGACCGGCCGCAGAGTGAAACAGGCTCTCAGCCTTGGCAAGATAATCTGAAGTCAGGTATCCAAGCCGCGCGGATTTAGCCAGCGCATAGGCAACCGCATAAATCGTTGCGGCTTGATTGGGAGTCTCCGCGTCGTTCGGCGATCGGTGGGTCCCGGCCAACTCTCGAGGGCGCTCGCCGGCAGAATGCACAAGGGCATCGGCCACGCGACGCAGGATGGCCAGCAAAGCAGCGCGCCCGCCATCCGTCCGCGGATAATAGGGCAGAGTGTCGATCAGTGCTACAAGGTAAGCAGCCGTGCTGCGAAGCTCATCGGGCTCAGGCTCTGGTCCTTGGACGCTATTAGGCCGTGTCTCTTGTTCGTCGATGCGCGCTTGAAGCAGGCCGCTACGAGCGTCGCGCGCGTGTGCCTCAAATACCACAAATTGGCGGGTGATGTCGGCGAAGTTCTGCGGTTGTTGAAACACCGTTGCAAATTGGGCATTGAACGGTTCTGCGTCTTCGAGATCCTCTACCCTCATCTGGCCGGGAGCATCGTATCGGCGCCAAAATCCGCCATCGCGCCGGCGCGGCTGCGATATCAGTTGCATGCGCAGGTTCGCGGCGCCGTCGAAGTATTTTTTATCCTGAGTAACTCGATAGAGAAGCAGTAATTCACGGCCAAGAGCGATGTTATCGAGGTTACCGGATTCCTTGTCGTATCCTTTGATGGTTCCATCCGGGGCAATCAGAGGGTCGACCGCCGACTCGACGTAGCGAAAATACTTCGCATCGGCCGTGCCGAGCCATTCTTCCTCCATTGCGTTGAACAGCATCTCGAGCCCGATTCGCTCCGCCCCGCTGGCGCCGGCAAAGCTCGCCGCCGGCCACTTCGCCATGGCCGCATCGGCCGTCTGCTGCGAGAGGGAAGGCGATTGCGCGATGGCCCGACACATGGAGCAGGCCAGTGAGATCAGAACGACAACCCTAAGCCCGATGTGGTTCATCTACTCCAGTCTGCCATTGGCGCGTTGGCCGTGTGCCGCGTTTCTCGCCGGCCGGACGTTGATTGGGCTGTCCGAGGCATGAGATTTAGGAAGACGATATTGCTTCGCGGCGCCCCTAGGGGGCTGGTTTCTCTCAGATCCTTGCTTGCCCAGGACTGCGCTTCGCTGGTCCTGGGCTTCTATCCTCCCGTCCCTACGGGACGAATCGATATTCCCCGGTTCCAGGACGAACAATCGATTCTGCCCGATCAAACTGGGGCAATCCAACTGTTTTGTCCACGAAAGCAATTGGTGCGATTGCCCTGCAGCGCCGAATCTGCGCGCGCCCGAGCGCGGTTATCTGGCTGGTTACTCCCGCGTCCCCGGGCCGCGTTTGCCTGTGCTACAGTTGCGCCATGCTGGTAAAGGGCTTGGCAATGTGTGTTTTGATCGCGGCCCTGCAGCAGACGGCCCCCTCGCCGGTTCCAACCAACCCGTCGCCAACGGCAACTGGGCAAAATGCATCACGGCCCACGAATGCTTCTTCCGCCGTTTATCCGACGCCAGCCGGGCAGAATCCTGCGAATGCCGGCGCTCCGGCCCGGACCGCGGGGCAGACCCAGTATCCTGCCCGTCCGCCGGCTCAGCGCACACCGGTCGCTTCGGCTGCGCAAAGTACGGCCAATCCGGAGGATTGCGGCGGCTTTCCCTGCGACGCCCAGCCGCAGCGCATCGTCGTTGCCAACCCTCCGCCGCCGGCTCAAGCGCCGTGGACGCTGCACGAGAAGATCGCGTGGGCCGCGTACGTAGTGCTGGCTTTTCTGGGATACGCCGGAATCATGCTGGCTCTGTCGATGCTGAGGAAGATCGAGCGCCAGACCGCTGCCGCGGAAGTCGCGGCCAACGCCGCTCAAACCAGCGCGCAAGCGGCGCTGATGAACGCGCAGGCCATGGTGGATTCCGAGCGTCCCTGGCTGGTGGTCACGGTCGAGCCCTCGCTCAGCGTGGAGAACGGATTCACCATCACGGCCACCAATCGCGGGCGCTCGCCCGCGCAGGTCGTTGCCACGGCCGAGCAAATGAGGATCGCGGCCGATGAGTCGCGGCTGCCGGCGAAGCCCGAATACGGCAATCGCGAGCCGGCGCCACCGATGGTTCCCATCGTTCTGCTTCAGGGCGAGTCAACCGGACTGAAATCGTTCAGCCGCGCCGATGCCCGCGGGCTCTGCGATTCCGACGAACAGTTTGCCCGCATCGAGAATTGGGAAGAAAAGATCTTTCTCTATGGAAGAGTGATGTACAAAGACCTGATCGCACCTCCTGGCCGGCAGACGCACCAGACCGACTGGTGCGCCTGGTACATTCACGGACGTCAACGAAGCGGATTGGTGATTGGCGGGCCGGCGGCGTACAACATGCACACGTGATCTCGCCGCTGCACGCGCCCGTCAGGAGCGGATCAGTCCCAGGTCCATTCGGATCGAATGCGAAACGATAAAAGCCCGAATCCGGTTGTAGCGTGTTGAGGATATTGGAAAGACTGAACCGCAGTCGGTCATGGAACAGGGTTCCACCCGAGACTATGAAAAAACAACCCCGGATCTTTCGCCTTCGCCTCAGAACGACATGCTGAGGGCTGGGCGAATGCTATTTTCAGGGCAGATCCTTGGGGTCCGATTGGCGCTCAATCGGGCCCAACGTCTGTCAGGATGACAGCGCCGTCGATGCTGCGAATTTCAGGCGATGACCTGGTCGCGCAACTCCTGCTCGAACTGCGGATCGGCTTCGGCCAGGCGCAACAGGCGGTGCAGATAGGCGCGGGAGATCGCCAGGCTGCGCGCGGCCAGCGTCTTGTTTCCGTTGTGATCGCGCACGGCGTTTACGGCCAGCTTGATCTTGTAGTCGCGAAGCTGGCGCTCGAACGAGCCGCTCGGCTGGTACTCGCCGATATCGACCACGTCGCCCAATTCGCCCCCGTTTTCTTCCTGCGAATTCAGAGGCAGGTCCTCGGCGCGAACTGTATCGCCGGTGGCGAGGATGATGGCGCGCTGGATTACGTTCTCCAGCTCGCGCACATTCCCGGGCCACGGGTAGCTTTGCAGCATGGCCAGCGCATCGGGAGCGATGGTCTCCATCGGCTTTTGGAAAACCTGGGAGTAGTGGCGCAGAAAGTGGGTGGCCAGCCGGGGAATGTCCTCGGCGCGCTCCTGCAACGACGGCGATTCAATGCGCATGACGTTGATGCGGTAATAGAGATCCTGGCGGAACTTGCCTTCGGCGACGAGCTTTCCCAGATCCTGATGCGTAGCGAAGATCAGCCGCGCGCGCAACGGAATGAGGCGGTTCGAGCCCAGGCGGCTGAACTCCATCTGCTGCAACACGCGTAAAAGCTTGACCTGGGTGAAGAGACTTAAGTCACCGATCTCGTCGAGGAAGAGCGTGCCGTCGGCAGCCTGCTCGAAATAGCCTTCGCGTGCGCCCACGGTTCCGGTGAAAGCGCCTTTCTCGTGGCCGAACAGTTCGGCTTCAATCAAAGTCTCAGGGATTGCCCCGCAAGAGACTGCAACGAAAGGTCTGCTGGTGCGCGCGCCAAGATTGTGAATGGCCCGGGCGATCAGTTCCTTGCCGGTGCCGCTTTCGCCGGTGACCAACACCGAGGCGTTCAGGTTGGAGACTCGATTCACGAGCTGGTAGACGCGCTGCATCGCCGGGCTTGAGCCGATCATGGCATCGCAACTGACCGGAATTTCAAGCTGTTGCTGCACACTCTGCAACTGGTGCTTGAGCAGCGAGTTCTCGAAGGCGCGGCTGAGCATGGTCTTCAAGTCGCGAATCGAAGGCGGACGCCGGCAGTAGCCGAATGCGCCCATGCGCACTAACTCAAAGGCCGTGGAGCGAAGTCCGTCGTCGGCCATGATCAGCGAGGGAACCTGAAAGGCAATCAGCCGGCGCGAGCAACCGATGCGCTCCTGCAGGGAGCCATAAATGGTGTGCAGATCCAGGATCGAGACGTCGCAGCCGTCTTTGGACAGGAGATCGACCATCCCATCCTCGCCGGTGGCCAACAGTACCTGGAAGTCCTTGCCCAGAGCCGAGGAGAGCAAAGGGTAAAGGGTGCGATCTTCGGAGTAAAGCCCGATCCTGATCATGGGTGCCGAACTTTCTCGCGATGCCGGGGGGACCGCGATGTGCGGGTTGGGTCGATTCGGATCACGAATGCGATGCGCACCCTTTTATGATCCCGAACCGGCAAAACCCGGGACAATGCCGGATTGGTGCCAGGCCCATACCACCTTGGTGACGTGTTTTGTCGAATCATGCCGTCGAGGGTGGCCCCTGTCCAGGGCTTTCGAAGCGCACACTCGATCCGGCCTGGCTTGGTTCCCGTTCCGGGAACCGGTTTCGGGGAACGACGATTCTTTGCGTTCCGATCGCTGAAATCCCCTCACGGAAAAGTCGATCCGCATCGATTCCCAGGCTGGCCGCAAAAAAGAGCGGAAGCGCAGTTGCAAGTTTCGGTTTCTAAATCGAACCTGGGAAAACGGTTAAGGTGAATTGACTACAAGAATGGTGGGCGATCGGCCGACACGAGGGCAATGACACCTTCGTGTTATAGCAACTGTGCAAAAACTGCGGAAAACCGCGACCATGCGCCGCGCGCCGTGCCGAATGGCAATGGAACGAAGACGGTGGCAGCGCGCGCCGAAGTGTAAACGCGATATTGCACATTCTCGCGGGACGTAGTAAACGCCCGTGTACACTTGTATCTCTCAGCGAGCCGTTATCATTTTGGATTCAGCCACTTGCATTCGATTCCGATTTGGTTGGACAATTGCACCGCCAGCCATGTATCTCCGTGTTGTGACCTAGAGGGGACCCTCGACATGCACTCGTTCGCCTGGTGGCCGACCGTGATCGTTGTTGCCGTGGCGACGTTTACCGACCTGCGCAGCCGACGGATTCCCAACTGGCTTGTGCTGCCTTTTCTCGTCGCTGGAATTGCGGTTTCGGGCTATCTCGAGGGCTGGCACGGGATCGAACAGAGTTTCTTCGGGCTGGGAGTGGGTGTGCTGCTCTTCGGCGTGCTGTTCTGGATGGGCGGCATGGGCGCCGGCGACGTGAAGCTGGCAGCCGCGATCGGCGCCTGGATTGGGCCCATGCAATTGTTTTTCGCCCTCGTGGTCACGGCCATTGTGGGCGGCATCATGGCCGTCGGCTGGGCTATTGCCGGCGGCTTTTTTTCCGATCTATTAAAGGGATCGGGAAACCTGATTTTTGGCCGGAAAAAGGATGCATCGGAACCAGGCGACGAGCTGGTTCTCAGCAATCCGAAGGCACGCAAAATGCCCTATGCGCCGGCGATTGCGCTGGGAACGCTGATCTCGTTCTTTGCACGATGAACAGATCGCGGCTATGATTCCGTCGCAGCCCCGGAACCGTTTTGAGGTCGACCTACCAGTCAGGGAGCAAGCAGGGAGCAGTCCACTCGTGAATCCGAACGCATCGCAGAACCCCGGACCCCAATATCCCGACTCGCTCGGCGCCGAGTCCTTGTCGATCGCCCTGATCGGCCCCGACGACTTGCGCCGCCGGACGGCGTACAACGCGCTCATCGAATGCCAGGGATGCGAGGTGAAGGAGTTCTCCGATTATCCGTCGAGCCTGGACGAAGTGCCCAAGCTTTTGGATCAGCGCTTCGACGTGGTCATAATGGACCTGGACAGCATTCCGGAATACGCGCTGGAGCTGGTGGAGAGCCTGTGCGCCAACGGATCGGCCACGGTGATGGTCTACTCGACGCAGTCCAATCCGGACATGCTGGTGCGCTGCATGCGCGCCGGCGCGCGCGAGTTTCTTACCCTGCCCTTTGCGCCGGGTGTCATGGCCGAAGCACTGGTGCGGGCTTCGGCGCGGCGCTCCACGGTTCGGCCGGCAAAAAAGGCTACGGGAAAGCTGTGGGTATTCCTGGGCGCCAAAGGGGGCGCGGGCACTACGACGCTGGCGTGCAACTTCGCCGTCTCTCTGGCGCAGGAGGCAAACACCAGCACGCTGCTGATCGATCTCGACCTGCCTTTGGGAGATGCGGCGCTGAACCTGGGCATCGTAGCCGAATACTCGACCATCAATGCGCTGCAGAATTCCAACCGGCTGGACTCGTCGTTCCTGGCAACGCTGCTCATCAAGCACAGTTCGGGAGTCTCGGTTCTCGCCGCGCCGGGAAAGTTTCCGCAATATCAGGCCAGCAACGACCAGATCGACAAGCTGCTCGCCGTAGCGCGGCAGGACTTCGATCACGTGGTGGTCGACGTGGGCTCACGGCTGGACCTGACCGGGACGTCGTTGTTCAAGGAAGCTTCGGCGATCTACCTGATCACGCAGGTCGGCATCCCCGAGTTGCGCAACTCCAACCGCCTGATCAGCTCGTTCTTCACGGCGGGCGGGCCCAAGCTCGAGATCGTGATCAACCGCTGGGCGCCGAAGACGCTGGGGGTAGCCGAGGAACATATCACCAAGGCGCTCACTCGGCCGGCGCAATGGAAGATTCCCGACGACTACGCGACGGTGCGCCGCATGCAGAACACGGCCACACCGCTGGCTTTGGAGGATTCGCCCATCTCGCGCACCATCCGGCAAATGGCCAAGGCCGTTTCGGGTCAGCCGACGGCGCCGGAGAAGAAGGGATTCAGTCTGTTTAAGAAGGGATGATTCTTTGATGTCAGGGAAGGTTTAACTTGGAAACGATCAATCTGGAAAAATACAAAGCGGATATTCACCGCACTCTGATCTCGAAACTGGATCTGGAGAAGCTTTCGCGCGTGAATTCGAGCCAGGCGCGCGCCGCCGTTTCGGGCATCGTCAGAGAGATCATCAACGACCAGCGCGTGCCCCTGAACTTCGAAGAGCAGGAGAAGATCCAGGCCGATCTGCTCGACGAAGTCTTCGGGCTGGGTCCGCTGGAGCCGCTGCTGCGCGACCCCAAGATCTCCGACATCCTGGTCAACGACAAAGACCACGTCTTCGTGGAAAAGGGCGGCCTGCTGCAGAAAACCGACACCAGCTTCCGCGACGATCGCCATCTGCTGCAGATCATCGATCGCATCGTTTCGCGCGTCGGCCGCCGCGTCGACGAGTCGTCGCCGATGGTCGACGCCCGCCTGCCCGACGGCTCGCG
>JASHTH010000088.1 GCA_030040655.1 Acidobacteriaceae bacterium
GAAGAGGGCGGCGGCACTCTCATCAAGTTCCGCCACACTGGTTTCGGTTTTATTGCAGAGGAACATAGGAAAGGCGTGGTCTCGGGATGGGGCTACATGCTCCAGAAGGCCCGCGAGCGCGCCGAGGGATCGCCAACGAAATCCGCCCGATAAGAGAATCCATTCCCTGACCAGGAGGTTCGCCATGTCTGCTGCAGCACCTATTCTTTCAGCGTCGATCGCACAGTCTCTGCTCGCCGAATTCGAATCCCAGGCTCCGGTTACGCGCCGCTTTCTCGAGCGCCTGCCGGAAGACAAGCTGACCTGGAAACCGCACGAGAAATCTATGACGGCCGGACAGCTTGCCTATCATATTGCCCACACGCCCGGCGGAGTAGCTCAGCTCGTCCGCGATAATCCGAGGCGGGAACCCGGCCCTCCCGGCTTCCCCCAGCCCAAAAGCCTTCGAGAGATCCTCGACAAGCACGAGGAATCTGTCGTCACGGTGCACGCCGAGCTCGCCGCTTACGACGACGCAGCCATGAACGAAACATGGCGCCTGCGAATCGGAGAACGGGAAGTTTTCGCCGCGCCGCGTGTTGCCTTTCTGCGCAATATCATGCTCAATCACTGGTACCAGCATCGCGGCCAGTTCAGCGTATACCTGCGCTTGCTGAACATCCCCGTCCCGGCAACCTGGGGACCGAGCGCCGACGAGCTGCCGCCGTTCCTGCAAAATCACTGATGAAGGGAAAGAGCGCGAAATTGGGCGCCCCAGGTGCCGCATTTGGGACCTGGGAGACCACGAAAACACGTGCACCCGGCAAAAGAGCACGATGGAGGACCTCATGTGTCCCGTCTGCATGGCAACTGCGGCGATCCTCTACGGCAGCACGGCCGGTGCCGGCGGGCTGACCACGCTGGTCGCCGGCAAGTTTCTCAAGCATCGCGCCACAAACCGGGCGCAAACACCACAGCAAAACCAGGGTAGGTGTATACCGGAGCCGCTACATTCAAGTCGACGCGACCCCAAGGAGCGGCGACCTTGGGCGAAATCAAACAGGGCACAGTAACCCTGGTTTTGCTCTAACGCAGACAAAGGAGAATCACCATGGCAACCATGACCCCGGAATTAAAGCAAAAGACCGTCTCCCACGACGAGTGGATTCAAGCGCGCAAGCAGTTTCTCGCCAAGGAGAAGGAGTTCACGCGGCAGCGCGATGAGCTCAGCCGTCAGCGCCGTGAGCTGCCTTGGGAAAGAGTCGAGAACAAATACGAATTCGAAGGGCCGGCCGGCAAGCTGAGTTTCGCCGATCTCTTCGGTGGCCGCAGCCAGCTTGTCATCTATCACTTTATGCTCGGCCCCGGCTGGGCGGAGGGCTGCCCGAGCTGCTCGTATCTCGCCGATCACTTCGACGGCATGACCATTCACCTGGCCAATCGCGACGTCACTTTCCTCGTGGTCTCGCACGCGCCCATCGCGCAGATCGAGGCATTCAAAAAGCGCATGGGCTGGCGATTCCGCTGGGTCTCGTCGTACGGCAGCGACTTCAATTATGACTACCAGGTGTCGGCGCGGCCGGAAGAAGCAGGCAAGGGCCCCGTCTATTACAACTACGAGATGACCGAGTTTCCCAGCCAGGAGCGGCCGGGCCTCAGCGTCTTCTACAAGAACTCCGCCGGCGAGATCTTTCACACCTACTCGACCTACGCGCGCGGCCTCGACATTCTAGTGGGGACGTACAACTTTCTCGACGTAGTCCCCAAAGGCCGCGACGAAGCGGGGCTGAAGCACACTATGGCCTGGGTGCGCCATCACGACAAGTACGCCGAGGGCTACTACGTCGATCCCAAGGCGGAGTGGGAGCATCCCAAGGTCGCCGCGAGCAGCCACTCGTGCTGCGAAGGCGAGCACGCCTCATAAGCCAATCTGGGACCTTGCATTTCGAGAAAGACCGGGGGACAGACCACGGACTGTCCCCGGCGTAAGCCGCTCAGTTCGGCCTTCCGAATCGTTCATTCACCTGCTTCAATGAGCGCGTTGGCCTTATATCGCGAGTTGAGAGTCAAGCAAGGCGGATTTCCGTTTCGCATTTTGACCGCTCGGAACGCCTGCACGTCCCATGAGCATCTGGTGCACCGCCGCATGGATACGGTCGACGGCTGACCGTCGGTAGTCCCAGATTTCGTCCTTGTCGGGATGTTGGACAACCATGGTGGCATTCGCCTCAAAGAACAGAATGTCTCCATTCGGGCCGACTCCAAAGTCAATTCCGGCATAATCCAGTCCAAGCAAGGTCTGGAGCGTTCGCAGCGATTCCACCGCCTTCGCGCCCAGGACTCCGCGCATGTCAGCCAGGAATCGCGCCTCCTCCTCGCGGTGGTCGGGCTTATCTGCCATATCGGAGCTGAAATAGTGAATCTTCCAGTGCGGCGAAATAGCAAGGTGCAAGGGATAGAGCTCTCCATCGACCATCATGACGCGGTATTTGCGGCAATAACCATCTGCTCCTCGAGCATCGAGATACTCGATGGCCAAGAGCTGTGTCTCGGAGCGTCCCTCCCCCGGCAGTTGCGCAAGCGCGGCCGCCAGATCTTCCGGTGAGTCTACTTTCACAAAGAACTCGCCCATATGAAACCCCGGAGCTCGCAGCAAAAGTGGGAAGGTGAAACCATTCCGGAGAAGCGCCTTGTGCCCGTCAGCGGCGGCGAGCTCGGCGCAGGGGAATATGCGGGTCGCGGGGGTGATTACACCTGGAATGCCTCGCAGACGCACCGCATTTTCGCAGCGACTGGTCGCCATCACCGCCGTCGGTGCATTCACAACCGGCGTCTGCGAAAGGGCAATGAGCGATTCGGCCGCAACCAGCGCTTGGCGTGACACATCGACATCGCCAATGCCGTTGATGACAAGATCGTGCGCCGGCAACGGATTGGACAGATCGTAGAAATCGGTGACCACAACATAGGTCTGGAATACTGCGTCGTCCACAAGCTTTTCGATGGGTGTGTTGCCTCCGGCGGACGAAACCAGCAACAACACCGGGACGGGTGGAGCATCGCCGCGGTAGACGTTGGTGAAAAAGTTCTTGCGATCGAAGCCAAGACGCTGATGGTGCTTGGCCGCTTCCTCCTCGCCGAGACGGGAGAGCGCATAGTACATGCCGGCGTGCGCCTGCGGCATCTTCGGATCGATGCGAAGCGCCGCCTGGAACTGTTCCCTGGCTGCCTCTGCGGATGCAGCATCACGCTCCTGCAGCAAAACACCGCCGAAGTTGACGCGGCTGTCCGCCGATTCAGGATGGTGCTTTACGGCTTGAGCCAGGCTGATGAGTGCAGCTTTGAGATGTCCCGTTGCAGCCAGCAGCAGTCCCAGGGCGTTCAGATTGCGACGGTGAGTCGCATCGAGGCTGACGACCTTGAGATGCTCGGTTCTGGCTTCGAGTTTGCGGCCGAGCTGACAGAGCAGCATGGCGCGTGCGTAACGCAATTCAACTTCCGCTCGCTTCTCAAGGGCCTGCCCGGAACCGAGTTGTATGTCGATTTTTTCCAGCTTGGCCGCGCGTTCCAGCCATGGCTGCCATTTTTCATCATCGGGCTTGTTCTGGGGCACCTTCGGGGTGAGCGCGCGTCCCGCATCCAACACCGCCGCGACGAGTGTATCCATCTCGGCCTGCGTGGTGCGGTGATTCACGATGGCCGCGCGAATCACAAGACGATTGTCGATCCTCGTGGTCGAGGGCGCGACGGATCCGGCCTCCTGCAGAGCGATTACGATTTGACGGTTGAGCCCGTCCAGAAACTCTTCCCGCGATGTTTCGACGGGAGATCCGCAACGGTAGCGGAAGCAAACCACGTTCAGCTCGACGGGCGCCATCAGCTCGAGTTCCGGCGTTGCGGCGATCCGGCTTTCCAGATATCGAGCCAGCTCGCACGTGTGACTGATCACCGCGCCGATGGCTTGGGTGCCGTAGACCTTGAGTGTGGCCCAGGTTTTCAGCGCGCGGAATCCGCGCGACAGATCGGGACCGAAATCGCAAGGCCACGGTGAACCGGCGGACATTCCCTTGTCATCTCGTGCGAGATACGCATTGGACGAGGCAAAGGCCGCCTGGTGTTGCGCGCCATTGCGCACCAGGATGAAGCCGGCGTCGTAGGGTACCTGCGCCCACTTGTGAAAGTCGAAGGCCAGGGAGTCGGCTCGTTCTATCCCTTTCAGTTTCGGCGCCAGATCGGGAGCGAGCATGGCCAGCGCGCCGCACGCCCCATCGACGTGGAGCCAGAGCTGCTCCCGCGCGCAAATCTCGGCCATTCCATTCAGGTCGTCGATGGCGCCGGTATCGACGGTCCCCGCCGTCCCGACCACAAGGAACGGCATTAAGCCGGCTTTCCGGTCAGTAGCCACCGCTGCGGACAGAGCTCCCAGGTTTATGCGATGCATCGCGTCCACTGGGATAAGGCGAAGACAATCGCTTCCCAGCCCGGCAAGGTCAAGGGCCCGCGCAATGCATCCGTGCGCAGCGGCCGACGCGTAAGCGACGAGCTTGTGTGTCGGCTGACTGACGCCCTTGCACCGAACCTCGCAACCGAGCCGGACATCGCGCGCCACTTTAACGGCAACCAAGTTAGCCATGGATGTGCCGGTCACAAATAATCCGGTTGCCTCCGCGGGAAAGCCGAAGAGGGTCCGCATCCACTCTGCAATCTGGCGTTCTACTTCGAGAGGAATCTGATCGCGACCGCCCAGATTGGCATTGAGACCGCCCGCCAACATCTCCGCCAGCATGCCTACTGGCGTGCCGCCGCCCTGCACCCAACCCAGAAAGCCCGGATGGCCGTTGCGGGCCGTGAAGGGCAGGATGGATGTCATGAACTCCCGATGAACCTGGTCAAGTGGCGTGGGTTGCGCGGGCAGCGCCTGGCGAAATTGCGTGCGGACTTCTGCCGGGACGACCTGCCAGACGGGATGCCGGCGAATGCCCGCGGTGTAGTCGAGCATGTCGTCGAGCATGCGGTGGGCCTGGGAACGGAATTCGGCCCAGTTGTCTGGATCGAGACTAGTATTCGTCGATGAAGTTTCGTGCCGCGTGGACTCCTCTGCTGTTGCGGCCGCCATGTTCTGCATTGAAGCCCTGTCCTGCCGTCGAATCTCCAGCTCGATTGAGCCGCGCGTTGGAACGAGATGGTTGAGTTCATTGCAATTCGCGTTCCAGATCTGCTCGCGCCGACTGCCCCCTTCATCCAGGCATTGCAAGTCAAGCCAACTCCCGCGGAATGAATCACAAAGATGCCGAAGGAGGCGATCTGAAGAACTGCGCAGAAGAAGGCGACTGAAGACGCAGATTGACTCAGAATCTCATCGATCTCTCATCCAACCGGTATCGCCGGCCGTCATACCTACGAACGCTTCTCAACGATTGCATCCTCGCCGAGCCATTCGTTCAGTCCGAGGCTTCATAGCGGTTCCACAGTTGCTGCCATTGGAGCCACAGAAGGCAAGCGGCTCTTTCTCCGAGAAAGAACCACCTTCAATGACACCCGAAGCTCGGTAAAGAAACTGTGGATTCGCTCTCGCCTTATTCCGAGTGAAGCACGGAATTGACGTCGGTACGCGCTGCAACCATCGCAGGCAAGCCGCTTCCCAGCAGAGCAATCAACGTCATCAAAATCCAGGCGAACGAAAGGGAGGCCGGATCATGCACCTTGACGCCGACAAGCATGCTCGCTAGAAGACGATCCGCGAACCATGCGCCCGCAACGCCGATAACTCCGCCGGCCAGAATCAAAAGCATCGCCTGCGCCACGATGAGACGCAACAGTTCAGGACGCGATGAGCCGAGCGCCAGCCGGATCGCCATTTCCTGCCTGCGTTGACTCACCCAATAGCTAAATACTCCGTAAACGCCCACCCCGGCCAGGATCATGGCCAATCCAGCAAACGAGGCGATAAGCAGCAGCATCAGCCGCCGTTGCGCGACCGACTGCGAAATACGCTCGTTCATCGTCTCCACATCGAACAGCGGCTGGTCTGGGTCGACATCGATGACTACTTTGCGCGCCGCCGAAGCAAGTGTTCCCGGTTCGACCGTGGTGCGCAGCAGAACGTTCAATTCCGTGTCCGGCACCTGGTCAAACGGGAGATAGATCGCAGGCTCGACGGTCCCTTCCATTCCGTTATAGCGGACATCCTGCACCACGCCGACGATTGTCCTGCGGGTGAACGCTTCGGGGTTCATCTCGCCGACATTGGTTCTGACTTGCTTGCCGAGGGCATCTCCTGTGAGAAAACGCCGGGCAAATGCCTGATTCACGACCGCAACGGGAGCTGAGTCTGCGTGATCTTCGTCGTTCAACGGACGTCCCCTTAGGACACGTGTGCCCGCAGCGCGAAAATACTCGGGGCTGACGCTGATAGCGCAGGAGGTCGTCCGCTCCCCGATTGGCGGCAGCGGCCCGTCTCCGGGCACGATCGCAGTATTCGGACCGATCCTTTCGAGCGGAAGTGCGCTGGCGATCGCTGCTGCCTGCACGCCGGGGAGAGCCTGTAATCGCGGCAGCAGTTGTTGTGCAAATCTGCGCGTCTTTTCTGGTGCCTCGGTGTAGTTGCGTTGCATCTGCGCGGTGAGGCACGGGCGGGGATCGAACCCGGAATCGTTTCGCAGCACGTTGATAAAACTCCGGGTGAGCTGTCCCGCGCCTGCAAGCAGCAGCACGGCCAATCCTATTTCCGCAATGAGCAGAAAGCTGCGCAAGCGCCTCTGTTGAGGGCCGGAGGAGATGCGCGGCGCCGCCCCCTGAAGCGTCATTCGCAAATCCGTCCTCGATGCGCCGATCGCCGGGGCCAGGCCAAACAGAATCGTTGTCAGCAAAGCCAGCCCGGCCGTGAATGCCAGGACCCAGCCATTCACTTCCACAACCGCGCTCATCTTGCCAAAAGGCACCTGGAGCAATTCCGCAATGTGTGAGCTGGACGAAAACTCGCCCGGCATTCCGCCCCGGCGAATCAGCCAGGTCACCGCCGCGGCGATTGCCAACCCCAGCACGGCGCCCATCGTGGCGAGAGTCCAGCTTTCAACCAGGGATTGACGGATGAGACGCAACTGCCCCGCACCGAGCGCACCGCGCAACGCCGTCTCATGCTCTCGGGCTACGCTACGAGCCAGTTGCAGATTGGCGACGTTGACGCACGCAATCAGCAGCACCGCTCCCACACAGGCCAGCAGTATCAGCAGCGGACGGCGATCGTCGCCGGTCAAATAACGATGCAACGGTTCGGCGTCAGTCTCCGACCCTTCCACGAATGGCTTATAAAACGCCGGATAACTTTTGAAACGGATCTCTGTGAATAGATTCAGCTCCGTCTGCGCTTGCTCCAAGCTCACATTCTCGCGCAAGCGCCCGATGACACTCATCGGGAAGACTATTTGCGGTCCAATGCTCGTGTCGGAATCCAGATCGGCGGGGATGTAGAGATCGGGCTCGAGCGCGAAGTCGGGGAAAATGAAGTGGGCTGGAAGCACTCCTATCACGGTCCACGCCTTTCCTCCAAGCGTGATCGATCGGCCGATGATCGCAGCGTTCCCCTGAAACTTGCTTTGCCACAAGCGATGGCTCACGAGCACGACGGCGGGACCGCCCTTGCGGTCTTCGCTGCTTAGGAAGTTTCGCCCCTTCGCCGGATCGACGCGCAGCACAGAAAGGAAGTTGGCCGTGATTGCAGCAACCTTTACACGGATTGGATCGCCCAAGCCCGTCAGATTCACGTCGCCCCAGGGCGTAAACCCGGCAATCGATTCGAACGACTTGAGGCTCGACCGCACCGCAACGAAATCCGGAGAAATCAGAGTGCCGCCGTACTGGCTCTTCTTCGGCATCGCCGCGGAGATCTCCATCAGCCGTTCTGAATCCTTATAGGGCAGCGGACGGATCAGCAGCGCGTACACTGCGGAAAAGATCGCCGTGGTTGCTCCGATCCCCAGTGCGAGGGTGATCACAGCGGTCCAGGCGAATGCGGGATTGCGACGCATCTGGCGAAGTCCAAAGCGAAGATCCTGGACGACCGATTCAAGCGCGGTACTCGCGCGCTGGTCGCGCACCGCCTGCATCACCGGTTCAAGGCCGCCCGATTCCGCCAAAGCCTGCCTGCGCGCCTCTGCCGGGGGGACACCGCTTTCAATCTTCTCGTCGGTGATGGCATCCACATAGCTGCGGATCTCCATCTCCAGTTCCGTCTCCACCTGCTGCTTGCGCAGCAGCGTACCCAGCGCAGACCTGAGACGCGAGAAGGCTCGCATAACGTCCTCCTAGTTCGCCTTCAATGCGCTTGCAATGGCGCGTGAGATCGTCGTCCACTGCTCGGTCTCGACACCCAACTGGCGCTCGCCTTCCCTGGTCCGCCGGTAGTATCGCGCACGCCGATGATTCTCCGAGTCGCCCCAGAAAGAAGCCAGCCATCCAGCCTCTTCCATGCGGTGAAGCGCCGGAAAGAGGGAACCGGGTCTGACCTTGAACGTGCCGCGAGTGATCTGCTCCACGCGCCGGCCAATCCCCAACCCATGGAATTCGCCGTCGCCAATGGCCTTGAGGATCAGCAGGTCCAGCGTACCCTGAACAAGATTTGTCTGATTTCGTCCCAATCCCATCCTCCTATCGAATGACGATAGGAGCATACAGTGCGCTCATACAGAATGTCACTAGGAGCGATTTTTTCCCGAGCGATTTCGTCTTCAAACAGCGGGAAATCGCTGAGTCATTCAATCCTGCCGAGGCTTGTAACGACAGCGCAGGCACGCGATGAGCCGCTCATCGCTTGCGGCTCGCGCAGCTTCACTTTCCCGCCTCGCTCATCAGCGATTGCGCGCGCGCCATGGCGTCGAGGCGGCGCTGTTTCTCGGCTTCCATGTCGGTGGGAAGCAATGGGCCTCGTCCCATCCGCTCCAAGTAGGTGTCCACTTTGTCGGCGAACGAAGCCCCGATCCCGCTCACGGCGGACTGGGCTTCGGGCAGCACTTCGTGCAAGTGCGCGATCTCCTCCTCGGCGCGCTCGGGATGGTAGCTCAACCGGTCGCCGGTTTGCATGGCGTCGATCAAATCGTCCGGAGGGTCTGAGACGGGCCACGTCGCTTGCATCGCATCGTAGGCGCCGCGCAGGCGCCTCATGGAACCGGCAAAGCCGTCGATCTCGCGGCGTCGCGCGGTCAAGCCCGCGGCACGGCGGACTTCGACGGTCACCTTGCTTTCGACACTGCTTGCCGGCATGGGAATCATCGTCGTCAGCGTGTTGCCTTCGAAGGTCCAGCCGCCCTTGCCGGTCGCGCCTGCGCGCTTGACCGCGATGCCGTTCACCGTCACCGACTCCGGAGGCCAGTCGGCGGGCAGGCGCAGCTCATAGCTGCGCGTCCTCAACATGCCGGGGAAGTTGCCCTCGACCGGGCCGATCTCCACGCGCAGCGTATCGCCTTCCTGCGTAGCCTTCACCGGCGTGCGCGCAAAGACGCCGCGCTGGTACTCGACGCCCGCCCCCGAATCCTCATAGACCGTGTAACTGGAGCTTGACCCGGGCACGAGCGGCCAAATTGTGAGAATCAGTGGATCGACCGGCTTCTGGCCGGTGTAACTCATCGCCGGCTGCATGGGAACGATGGCCCCAGTTTTGAGGTACACCGGAATCTGTTCGATAGAAAAACTGCGGTCCACCTGCGCCGGACCGTCGAGGCGCTTGCCGGTTGGCCACTCGATCCATTGCCCGGCGGGCAGCCAGATCTTTTCGCTGGCCAGGCCGCTCACTTTGTCGGCCGGAGCGACGATAGGAGCAGCAAGCATCTCGTCGCCGAAGAGATACTCGTTCTTTGCGTCGTAGGCCTGCGCCTCTTCCGGCCAGTCGTAGTAGAGCGGGCGAAAGAACGCGACACCCGTATCGTAGGTGCGGCGAGCCTCGGTGTAGATATAGGGCTCAATCCCGTAGCGAAGCTGGAATGCGGATCGCAGGATCGTCGAATACGGCTCCGGATACGCCCAAATGCGCCGCTCCGACTCGGGATTCTTGGTCGTGTGTGTGCGCAGGATGGGACTGAAGGCGCCGAACTGCACCCAGCGCGTGAAGAGCTCGGGATCCACCGCGCCCGGCATGTGGCCGCCGATGTCGTGGCTCCAGTAGGCGTAGCCCACGTTGGCCGCGGTAGCCGTAAACCACGGCTGGAAGGCGAGTGAATCCCACACCGAAATGGTGTCGCCGGAGAAGCCGATCTGGTAGCGGTGATTGCCCAGCCCGCCCCAGCGGTGGAAAAGCAGCGGCCGCTTGCCTTCGCGCTGCTGGTCGGTAAAGTGCACGTAGTTGAGCCACCACGTCGGCGTCACGCCCGGCATCTTTGTGTTCGGTTCCTGCTGCCAGTCGAGCCACCAGAAGTCGATGCCCTGCTTTTCGAGCGGATGAAGGACGAGATCGAAGTAGTTTGTAGCCCACTTTTTGTTGGTGGGGTCGAAGGGCACGTATTTTTTCGTCGCAGGATCGATGCCCATGGCGCGCGCCATTGCGGGATACGCCTGCTCCCACGGCTGAATGCCGGAGGCTGGATGCAAATTCAGCGTGGCCTTCAGGCCTTCATCATGAAGATTCTTCAGAAACGGTTCGGGATCGGGAAAGAGCCGCTTGTTCCAGGTGTAGCCGGTCCAGCCGAGGCGCTGGCCCGACTGATCGGTTTCGCCCGCGGCTTTGAGCTGGTCGATGTTGATGTGCCAGTCCATGTCGATGACGAGCACGTCGAGGGGCGTATCGTTTTCGCGGAAACCGCGAACGAGGTCGTCGAGCTCCTGATCGCTGTAGGCCCAGTAGCGCGACCACCACGTGCCGAAAGCGAAGCGCGGCGGCAGCGGGATGCAGCCGGCGACGCGGACGTAATCGCCGAGAGCTTTGCGATAGTCGTGGCCGTAGCCGAAGAAGTACCAGTCGACGTAGGAGCCGGGTTTTTCGTTGGCAGGCCGCTCCATTACCCACGGCCACGGACTTTTAGCG
>JASHTH010000677.1 GCA_030040655.1 Acidobacteriaceae bacterium
ATGACGGTCGAGGTGATGACTCGCCGCATCGAGGATCGCGGCGGGGGCCTCGCCAGCGTCGATGGCCGCGTGCGCATTGTGGAGGGGCTGGCGCTGCCGTCGGAAGAGACCGAGTTCAAGCTTTCGTATTACAACTCGAATACATTCTGGATCGATATCGATGCGCTGCTGCGCGTCTTCGGGCTGGGTCGAGCGGATTTGCAGAATGAGCACAAGACAGCCGATGCGGTTCGCGCCATGGCTGCACGCATGCCCACTTACGTCACCGTGAAGGACGTGAAGAAGAGGTGGGGAAAAGGACAGGAGGACGTTTTTCCGGTTACCCAGTTCGAAAAGCTATGGGTGGATATGACAGCCTTGCCCCAAATGAATTGCGGATATGTCGTTGTTCCGCGTATGCGCGGACAGCAGCTGAAAGAACCGTCGCAGATGGATGGATGGCTGCGCGATGGCTCGGCTGAGTTCGTTACGCGGCTCTGCGAATTTGGCGAATAAACTGGCAATGACGCGTGCAATGCGGAAGTTCCAGGGCGGACAAATTGCTGCTCCGGCAGCCGGCGGAGTTGAGATAATGTCTCATTCTTTGTCTTCGAAGTAGCGTGCGGAGGCGCCGCTGGTCAAGCGCTGAATTCGCAGCCCGCGGGACGGGGTCGACGGCAGCGGGTTGGCACGACGACCTGGCGGCGATTGCGCGCGCGGCAGGCTCGCGGGACTCTGAAGCGAAGCAATCCGATTATGGCGCCCACAGAACTACAGGAACGGCTCAGCGAAGTGATTGGGGGCAAGTACCAGGTCTTTTGGCGGCTGGGCGGGGGCGGCATGTCGCAGGTCTACCTGGCGCGGCACCGGTTTCACGGCGGACTGTTCGCAATCAAAGTGCTTGCCGAGCACCTGGCGCAGGACAAGAGTCTCGTCAGCCGATTCGAGCGCGAGGCGCGCTTGACGGCCTCGCTTGCCAACCACCCCAACATCGTGGCGATCTTCGATATCGGCGAAGGAAACGGGCTCTACTACCTGGTGATGCAGTTCGTCGCCGGAGAAGACCTGGCGAGTTATCTGCGCCGCGTAGGACGCCTGCCGCTGGCTGAGGCCGCTAACGTGATTGCGCAGGCTACGGAAGCGCTCTCTTGCGCCGAGGCCAAGCGCATCGTCCATCGGGACCTGAAGCCCGCCAATATGCTGCTGGACGAGGGCGGGCGCGTGAAGCTGCTCGATTTCGGCATCTCGCGGATTATGGACTTTTCCGACGGGCTGACGCGCGCCGGAGAGGCCGTGGGCACTCCCCACTATATGAGCCCCGAGCAGATTCGTGGCGAGCCGTGCGACATTCGCAGCGATCTCTATTCGCTCGGCATCGTGTTCTTCGAACTGCTCACCGGCCGGCGGCCATTCGAACAGGAGACCGCGACCGCGATTCAAATGGCCCATTTGACGACGGAGGCGCCGTCGCTGCTTGCCTTCGACCCTCAACTGCCAGCGGCATGCGACGCCATCGTGCAGAAGCTGATCGCCAAGCGGCCCGAAGACCGCTATCAGAGCACGGCGGAATTGCTTCAGGTTTTGCATTCCAACGGCGCCAGTTCCGGCGCCGGCGCGCTGCGACCGTCGATCGATCCCGGGCTGCAAACAGCGATTGAGCAGGCACAGGCGCTGCCCCTCGATGCAGCGACGTTGTCCAGCGCAACATCGGTATCCGCGCCGGCGTCAAGCGATTCATCTTTCGCTGCCGCGCCCGATGTTCCCGTCGCATCAAGTAACGAAACGATCCCGGCGAGAACCGCTGTCGAGAGCCGGATTTCGGCTCCCGAGGTCCGGAAACCGCCTTCGCGATCATGGCTGGCGCTTGCGGCTGTGTTGGTCGCGTCGCTGGCAATCGCGGCGGTCGGCTACCGGATGTGGCACCGGAAGCCGGTCGTCCAATCCAATAAGCCAACCACTCCCGCTCTTCCGGCGGTCTTTTCCGATGCGCATGGACGCATGCTTCTGGTGCCCGCGGGAGACTTTCATTTTGGCGCCGCGGCCGACCAGACCCTGCGAACCGTCTCGCTGCCGGCGTTCTATATCGACGAGACCGAAGTATCGAACGAAGAGTATCGCCGGTTTTGCGCGGCCACGGGCCACGCGCCGCCGCAGTCGCTCGATTCCTCCGAGCACCCAGATGATCCGGTCACCAACGTTTCCTACGATGACGCCATCGCCTACGCAAGCTGGGCGGGACGGAGATTGCCGACGGAGGAGGAATGGGAAAAAGCCGCGCGGGGCACCGACGAGCGCACCTACCCCTGGGGAGATGCGCCGTGGGCTGAAGACGTCCCCAATCAATTGCAACCTGTGACTTCGGAGCCCTTGCGGCGAAGCCCCTATGGCGCATATAACATGGCTGGCAATGCGTGGGAGTGGACTGCGACGCCGTACGCGCCCACCGCTGAGGACGTCGCCGGGATGAAGAGGCTTCTGCACGGACAAAGCTTCTCCGCCGATTGGCGAACGATCAAGGGAGGCAGCTTTGCGCCTGGTTCCAAAGAAGATTTTGCCATCGCCAAGCATCGCGGATTACCGGTCGATGCGCGCTCGGTGTGGATCGGATTTCGATGCGTTCGCAACGCGGCCCCGGCGACGTGATGCGGAGAGGTGGCGAATCGGGCATTGGAGAATCGGTAGTGTGTCAGTTTCCCCAGGGGCTAAAGCCCGCGTTCATTTTGTTGTGCTTTTGGCACGACTGAAGTTGTGGCCCGTTACAAGGCCAAAATGTGGAGAGTTTTTCCGCAGCCTACAAAGTTCCCGGGTGTTCTTGGGCGTGCAATGTACGGGCTGAAACCCGTACCCTCCGCCCTGACCCGGAGCCGGAGAATCGGGCCCATGGAATTCGTCGTCGAGGTGAACACATGACCGCACGCATTGCAACCTTCCCCGCCGCGGTTTTCACGTTGCTTCTCCCCTGCCTGGCTCCAGCCCAGCAACTCGCCGCGCGCGATGCCTTCTGGTCTTCGAGCGACCTGATTACCGTGACCCCGAATCCGGCGGCTCACAAAGCCGCCGCCGCGCATCCGCGCCCTCATCCACAAGGAAGCTCCGCGAGCACGCCGCAGCGCAGTACGCAGGTTGCGCAACTTGTCGCGGAGAACGGCTATGGGGCCGCGCCGCATCTGGTGCGCACCGCACAGGATCGCCTCGGGCTACGCTGCTCGATCCTGTTGCGCGGCGCCAACGACGTGTACAGCGAAGTCACGCCGGGAACCATCTTCCACAGCGGCGATCACATCCGCCTGAGCTTCCTGGCCAATCAGGCCGGCTACTTTTATGTCATCCAGCAAGGATCCACGGGCACGTGGTCTCCCATCTTTCCGCCGCCGAACTCCGACGCGGATGCGAACAAGGTTTCTGCCGGACAACTCCAGACGGTTCCGAGCGGAACGAAAGCATTCGTCTTCGATCAGAATCCGGGAGACGAGAAGCTTTACGTGATCCTGGGCCGCGCGCCGATCCCCGACATTGACCGGGCGATTCAGAACCTGAAAGGCAGGCAGCCCGCTTCATCGCTCGAGCCGCAATCCGGCAACGGACCGATGGTCGAAGCCGAGAACCGGATTCCCGATGCCTTCGTGCAGGGTATTGCAAGCCGTGACTTGGTGCTGGTGGACGAGCAGAAGGTGGATGAGTCGTCGAAGGGCGACGCGCAGGGCGAGAAAGCCATTTATGTGGTGAGCAAGGCTTCGGGACCAGACGCGAATTCCCAGGTGGTCCTCAGCCTGGATCTGCGCCACGAGTGACGCTGCCCTGAAACAGCGGTCGAGAGCCGCTTACGGGCGCGATGCGAGCGCGGCATCGATGCGAGCGATATATTGGCGGGCGCGGCTGGCCTCGTCGGTGTCAGGATTGACGGAGATGACGCTTGCGAACCGGGCCTTGGCTTCCTTGAGCAGGTCCGTCACGTTCGCCGCGCTGGCGTTGCCGGCCGATTGTGCGCCGGCGTTGGCCTGCTCGATATAAATCACGCCCAGACGATAGTTGGCCCATAGATCGGCGGGCATGTAGGTCAGCGCTTTTTCGCAAAAGGGGATCGCGGTGTCAAAGCGCTTCTGCATCCATTCGCAATCGCAGATGCCCAGATTGGCCTGTCCCTGCTGCTCCTTCCAGATGTCTTGTTCCGCCGCATGATGCTTTCGGCCGATGCCCAACAGGAATCCCGCAAGATAATAGTCGGCATTGCCGAGTGCGCCGGAGTTGAAGTTGGTCAGGCGCAGGTATTCGCGGTACTCCGCTTCGGCCGCAGCAGCCTCGTTCAGATG
>JASHTH010000678.1 GCA_030040655.1 Acidobacteriaceae bacterium
ACTTGATTGAAAAACCCGCCCAGCGCTTTCTGCGAAAACACATGATGCCGGCTCCGGTGCCTGTGACTTCCTGAGCACAACCAATCGCCGGACGCGGCAGTGTCTGGCGAATCGAAAACAGCGCGGATCAGGCCCGAAAAGCGGCCTTCCGGGGCTAAAGCCCGCGGATTTTGCGGCCTTTTGCGGCATGACTAAAGAGGTTGCGGAAAGACTCCATATTTCGGGTGAAGTCGGCGAAATAGGTCCTTCATGGGCTGAATCCCGCGGTGATCCTGTTGGCTTTACGCGGGGGTTAAAACCCCCGCCTCCCTCCGAATGGAGTTTTTCCGCAGCCTCGAAAGTCGTGCCCTTTCAAAACGGGATTTATGCAACCAGTTCTCGTTCTCCGGTTCGCGATCTATGGCGTGACCGATTCGGTCGAGTGGCTGCCGTGCGGCACAGAGGCAATCGCCGTTGGGCTGGCACTCGACGGATAGGGCGTATTCAACGTCGGCGAAAGTGCGCCCGTGTTCGGATTGAGCTGGAAGCCGGAGATCGAATTGCCCAGATGATTGGCGGTGTAGACAAAACGTCCGAGCGAGGCGTCGACCAGGATCGATACGGGCTGGGCATCGGTGCTGTTGGTTTGCGCGCCGGTCACATTGATGGCCGCCGACGGGGTTCCGGTGGAAAGATCGATGTCGTAGGCGGAAACCGAGGAGTCGAGGGCGTTGGCCACATAGATGTATTTGCCCCGCTGGTCGATCGTCACGGCCTGCGGCTCGTTGCCGGTCTTGAACGGGCCATTCTCTAAAAAGTTCAGCGCGTAGCCCGACTCGATAGAGTAGCCGATCAGTTCGTTCGACGCGTAATCGGTGACGTAGACGAAGCGATTGGTGGGATCGGCGGCAACTCCGGTCGGCTTTACGCCCGCCTCGAACGGGCTTCCCGGAGCCGCGGAAACCGAACCGCTTGTACTGGCCGCGAAGCCGAAGACCCAGCCGGGATTGGCCGTGCTCGTCGCAATGCCACCCGGGTTGTACGCCGATTGGTCGTAGGCCGTAACATAGACCGCATTGTTGCTGACAATGGCGGTCACTCCCGTAGGAACCATCAGATCCGTCGGGTTGCTGGGCAGCGTCAGAGGCCAGTAGTGCTTCGATCCGTTCGCCAGGGGCGACCCGATGGCGCCGCTGGAATCGAGCGGGAAGATCGCCAGTTCGGCGCCGGGAACATTTCCGGGCAAATCGGCAGAGACCACGTAAAGCCGCGTCCCGGCATTGTTGACGGCGATCGACACGGGCACGGAGCCCACGCCGCTGAGGCTGACCGCATCCGCCTTGCTCAACTCGCCGTTAGAGGCAATCGAAAAATGGACGATGTTGTCGGTCGCCTGATTGGCCACGTAAAGGTTGAGAAAACTCGAACTGACAGCGAGGGCTACAGGTGAATTGCCGCCCGACGAGACCGGTGATGCACCCGGCCGCAGGGCGCCCGTCTCGGAATCCACGTCGAAGACATCGATCAGTCCGCTCGAGTTGCCCGGTCCGGCCGAACTGGCCAGGTAGAGGGTATCGATCGTCACGATCTGGCAGGCGGAGAGGAAACTCGCTGCCAGAAGGCCTGCGATGGAGACCAGAAACAACTGGCTCGGTTTGTTCAACTTCATGCGCTTCCTTCGTCGCGGGCCGTGAATTCCAGCCCCGGAAAAAACAGGTTAAGGTATCTGCTGCTCTCTTCAAAAAGTCGACTGTTGTACCTGGTGTGGAACCGCGGCCAAGGCCGTCGATTGAGGGTCCACCGTGTAGGGCGTATTCTGCGTAACGACCAGAGTCGGCGCCCCGCTGCCGGTGATGAGCTGGTAGCCGGAAACGGATGCGCCCAGGTAATTCGCCGCATACACATAGTGACCGGTGTTCGGGTCGACCAAAACCGCCACCGGCTGTGTGCCGGTGCCAAAGGTGCCAAAGCTCGATAACCTTCCTCCGCTGACGGAGTAGGCCGTAATCGTGTTATCCAACGAATTGGCCACGTAGGCGTAACCGCCGGCCGAGTCGAGGGCGATGCCCGCAGGCTGATTGCCGGCGGCAAACGGGCTGCCGCTCAGTTCCGTTGCCGTGCCATTTCCGGTGGCGTAGGCAAAGACGCGGGCGCCAAGCAAATCGGTGACGTAGACATAGCCGTTGCCGTCGCTGGCGATGGCCGACGGCTGCACGCCCGCGCCGCTGCTGCCGCTGGGAGCAATCGCAAACGGCGAGCCGTTTACCGCCGTCAGCACCCCGCTCGAGCCGATCGCGAACATGAACAGATAACCAGTCGGCGCCGTGCCGGCACCGTTGACGTCGCAAGGGTTGGGCGACTGCGAGTTCGCCGAGTCGGAAGCGGCGGCGGTTGTATCGTAGGCGACCACAAACGCGTACTTTCCTGAAGGAGCGATATTGATGGCGCTCGGCGTTACGACATTCGTCGGGCTGCAGGGGGCGGTCAATGGCCAGTAATCAATGTTCCCCTTCGGATTTGCGACGGCCGTGCCTGGGGCGCCGCTCGACGAGAGCGGAAACACCGCAACCGAACCAGGGCACGGTTCGGCCGGCGAGCAGGTGGGCAGCGGCTGGAATGTGTCTGCCACAAACATGTGCGAGCCGCTGACGGCAATCGCCAGCGGAAACACCCCCGGCGTGTTGATGGTGTTCTGCGGATAGAGCTTGCCGTCGCTGCCGATGGCGAACTGCACCACGCTGTTGTCGTCTTCGTTGACGACGTATAGGTTCTGATTGTTGGGAGAGACGGCCTCAGCCACCGGATCGCGTCCGCCGGACGGGAATGGCGAAGTGGGAATGTGGCGGAGGCGGCCCGACTCGTAGTTCACCTCCATCACATCGATGTTGCCGTAATTGTTGGTGCCGGCGGCCTTGGAGCTGGTCACATAGACAAAGTCGGCCGTGAGCGTGTTGCTGAGCGCTCCGCAGGCGGTAACGGTGGCGGCCGCCAGCAGGCACACCGCCGAAACCAGAAGCAGCTGGCCCGAACTGTTCAACTTCATTCGCATCTTTCGTCAACTGGCCAAGTTCACGGCCTCAAGGGTTTCCCCGGTGAGCCGGTTTCCCTCAGGGGCTCAGACCCCTGAGCTTTCGATAAGCACGTAACGTACGGGCTGAAGTCCGTACCCTCCAAAACTAACCGGCAAGGGTTCTGCGAGCCGGCCGATTCTCGTTGCCTCCGCGCGCACTTCCGGGCTCGCATCGAGTTAGTCGGTGCGGCCGTTCATCAAGCACCAGGTGGCTGGCCCGCTCAGCGCAAAAGTGCTGGTTTTGGGCAGATTGTTCAGCACACCCGAGTTCTGGTCGAGGGCCTTGCCGGTGACGGTCGAG
>JASHTH010000679.1 GCA_030040655.1 Acidobacteriaceae bacterium
CATGCGCTTCGTCTTGTGGCGCATGATCTTGCCGGAACTGGTTCTTGGGATTGCGCGGGGCGCGATGAACGAAATCATCGCCGTTTCTAGGTTGAGATAGTTCCTGACCGCGGCGGCGATCTTGCGCGCTTCGGGAATCGCCTTCGGATTTTTCACTTCGGCGACGATCGCCAGTCCGGGCTCGCTGTCTTCCTGAATCTGGAACGCGGCTACGCAATTGTGCCGGATCAGGCAGGAGGATTTCTCCACCACGTTTTCGATATCCTGCGGATAGTAGTTCTGGCCGCGGAGAATGATCATGTCCTTGATACGTCCGCAGACGTAGAGTTCGCCCTTGTGGAAGAACCCCATGTCGCCGGTGCGAAGGTAGCCGTCGTCATAGGGACTGTCGTCGACAAGGCGCGCGCGGAACTGCTTCAGTGTCAACTCCGGATTGTTCCAGTAGCCCTGGCACTTGCCGCTCCCTGCGACCCAGATTTCGCCGATGCGTCCCGGCTTGAGAGCAAAGTGAGCTTCCGGCTCCACGATCTTCACGTCGTGACCCGGAATCGGAGTTCCGCAACTGACAATCTGCGTGGCCCCGTCGATTTCGTAGACCTCGGTGGTCATGCGGGCCTTGCCCAGCGCCAGGGCCCGCTTGTTGACGGAAACGATGTCGCGGCCGCCGAGCGAAACCGCCAGGGTGTTTTCCGCCAGCCCATAGGCGACATAAAGGCTCTCCGACTTGAGCCCGTAGGGCTGAAACGTCTCCAAGAACCGCGTGAAAGTATCCGGCTTTACGGGCTCGGCGGCGCACATCATTACCCGCAGTGAACTGAGATCGCACCCCTCCAAGGCTTCCTTGGAGAGTCTTCCCGCGCGCAGACAATAGTCGAAAGCGAAGTTGGGGGCTGCGGTTGCGGTAGCGCGGAATGCGGTGATCGTATCGAACCACAGGATCGGTCGCTGGATGAAGTCCATCGGCGCGAAGCCGTGGGTCGTGCCGCCTCTCAGTGCCGGATAGAGGTAACACCCGATTAGTCCCATATCGTGATACTGGGGCAGCCAGGATACGACAACAGGCGCGGGGTGATCGATGACGAGCGGACAGGTCTCAAGGATGTTTTCGTGCGTTACCATCACGCCCTTGGGCTCCATCGTCGAGCCCGACGTGTACTGCAGAAACAGGATCTTCGAAGGATCGAAACCCAGTCCGTCCGATCCTCCGTCCTCGAGGTCTTCTGTAGGGATCCAGCGGAGTCCGGAGACGTAATCGACGTCGACTCCGGAGGTCGAGACGCCGCTTCTGGCGAGATTTGTCTTGAGGGATGCGTGATAGTCCCTGCTGGTCAGGATTCCGGACGCGTGGCAGTCCTTGGCGATGTGCACCATCTTGTAGAGAGCACTCTGGAAGCCACGAGAACTTGGCGGGTAGACGGGGACGGGGATCAGCCCGGCGCGCACACACCCAAAGAATGCGCAGATCATTTCGAGCCCAGGCGGGTAGGCGAGCAGAAGCCGGCTCCCCGCAGCGAAGCGACACTCGTTGCGCAAGTGTCCGGCGATGGCCTTCGTCCGATGGAGAAACGAAGCGTAGGTGTAGCTTTCGACCGGATCGCCGTTTACGTCAAGGTACGAATAGAGAAGTTTGTACGGCTGTTCAGCGGCCAGCCCGTACAATTGGTCCAAAATCGACACCATAGTCAACCGGCGATCCTCCATGGGTCCACTCGAAAGCACGTAAGAAAACTGAGAATCTTCCTACCCTCACATTGCGTGGCGAGGTAGTAAACGGCCGAACTTCGTGCTGATCCGAAGCATGGGCCGGCTGCGGAACGGGCCCATCCTGTACAGCCTCGGCGCCGCCTGATCCTCCAGGGAGTGGAGGTTCCCCTTTCGGCGGCGCGGGGGCGCGGGAGACTTGCGGCGCTCTGCCAAGCTTCACTTGCCCCAGGATGAGGGAGGCTCGGTTTTTTACGTTTCATCGGTGGCCATATGTTAACAGAGCATTTCCGCAATGCAATGCAGCATCCGGTTCAAAGACGAAAATGGGGTACGCCGGTGTCGCCCGTTCCGAATTTGCTTGATCGTCCTGAAAGACTCGCACTACAATCGCTCTGCGCGGCTGAGGCAGTGCGACACAGGACTCGCGGCTCGCCACAGCGAGATGAACGGGTCGAGCTTCCTTACCGTTGGGGCGGAGGGGCCGTTGACGTTCGAAACCGAATCGGTGATCGGCTCTGAACCGGAAGCAGTGGACCTTGTTCCCTCTGAATTCTCGCAACGGCAATCTTCAGACCCCGCAACTGCGTCCTCCTTCCCGAAAGTCTTGCGCCGCCGCCTGGACGAATATTTTGCCGCGTCGAATACTTCTCCCAAAGCAAATCGTGAAATGTGGATCAAGATCGCTGTGGGACTGGCAGTCCTCGCCGGATGCTGGATTGCCCTGTATGCGTTCCGGCCAGGTTCATGGAAGTTTGTTGCCCTCTATCTTTTGGGCGGCCTCGCTCAGACATTTCTTCTGCTCAACATCGCCCACGACAGCAACCACAACGCCATCTCGTCGGCGCCGTACGTCAACAAAACCCTGAACTATGTTTTCGATCTCTGCGGAATCAATTCCTACATGTGGCGCATTCTCCACCATCGGGGCCATCACTCCTGCATCAATCTCCACCCCGAAGACGACGCATTGACCGGGCGCGGCATCTTCCGGTTTACGCCCCACGAAGCCAGGATGCCCCTGCACCGGTTCCAGCACTTCTACGCGATCTTCTTTTACGCGCTGTTTTCTCTCGACTATGTATTCCTCAGAGACATCGAGTCCTTCCTCTTCCCCACCCATGATTATCTGAAGCGCGCCGTGCACCCGCCGCGCGAATATGTCATTCTCTTTGCCGGCAAGGCCCTTTACCTCGCCTACATGCTTGTCTTGCCGGTGATGGTGCTGGGAAAATCGCCGCTGCTGGTCGGAACTGCGTTTCTCCTCGTTCATCTGATCGTGGGCTTGTCGGTGTCGCTGGTATTCCAGACGTCGCACACCGTCGACAGCACATACTTTCCATCCGGCCGCGGCGAGTTCGACAACGGCGTCTATCACATCTTCGCGACGACCGCCGATTATGCGACCGGGAACCCGCTTGTGGGCTGGCTTGTGGGCGGGCTCAACCATCACATTGCCCATCATTTGTGCCCGTACGTCTGTCACACCCACTATCCCTCGCTAACCCGAATTGTGAAGCGCACGGCCGAAGAGTTCGGGGTGCCTTATCGGCAGCACGCCACCATGACCGGGGCAATCCGGCATCATCTGATACTTTTGAAGCAACTGGGAAAGGAAGACGAGTTCCGTGCGGTTCGACTTTGACCTATGACCAACCTTTCGCCTCAAGCGAACGGCGCCAATCCTTCCGGACTTCCAATCCAACAGCCGGACAGCCGCGCATGACCTCGCCCAAGCCATTGCCGGTGGTTTCCCGGTTTCGCAGCTTTGCGGATTCCCGCGCCATGGCGCGCAATCCCGTGCGGGTTTTGTCGAAGTATTGCCAGGTCTTCGGCGAAACATTCCGGTTTTACGTGGGTGGGCTCACGGAGGCGATCGTCACCATCGATCCCGCCGTCATTCAGCATGTGCTGAAGACCAATGCGGAGAACTACCAGAAATCTGAAATCCAGGTGAAGCGCATGGGCCATTTCCTTGGGAAGGGTCTTCTCACCACCCATGGGGAAGCCTGGCGCACGCAGCGGCGTCTCATCCAGAAGGGCTTCGATCGCAAACAGCTCGATGCCCTGTCCTCAATCATGCAGGACTCCCTTGCCGATTCGCTGCGAGACTTCGACAGCCGGATCCGTTCCGGCCCGGTCGATATCTACCCCCACCTGATGAAAATCACCTTTGCGATGGTCGCCCGGTCGCTGTTCGGCGCCCGGCTAAGGGACGATGATATCGACCTCGTCAGCCACGCCATCGGCACCGTGCAGGAATTCATTGTGCGGCAAACGCTTCAGCCCTATCTGAATCCCTGGTTTGCCGTCTCGGGCCAATTGCGCCGACACGAAGAGATGCGCATCCGCGCCGACTCTGTGCTGCTCGCGTACATCAGGAAGCGACGTCATGAGCCGCCCGGCCACGACCTGCTGCAGACCTTGATGGATGCTCGCTATAGCGATGGCGAGGGTATGAGCGACGAGCTCGTCCTCAGCGAAAGCATGCAGTTACTGGTCGCCGGCCACGAAACCTCGTCGAACGCGCTCTCCTGGATTCTCTATCTCCTGAGCTCGCGGCCGGATTGTCTCGAGAGAATCCGGCAGGAATTCGATTCCGTGCTGGGCGAGTCGCCTTTATGCCAAGGCGACGTTCCCAAGTTCGAGTTTACCGTTCAGGTCATTCATGAGGCGCTCCGCCTCTACCCGCCTTTTTGGATGATCGATCGAATGGCAGTCGAGGACGATCGCACGGGCGATGTCGTGATCCCCCGAAGGTCGATGGTCATCGTTTATGTATTCGGCGCCCATCATGCTCCGCGCTATTGGGAAAATCCCGAGAACTTCGATCCGGAGCGCTTTACCAAGGCAAACGAGAAGCAGCGCACGCCCTTTACTTTTCTTCCCTTCGGCGGCGGCCCGCGAGCCTGCATCGGCAGCAGCTATGCGATGCTGCAGATCCTCATGATTTTGAGTGATCTGCTCAGACGGTATGATTTCCAGCTCGCTCCCGGCCAGAACATCGAAGCTCGCCCAATGGTCATCCTGCGGCCCAAATACGGCATCCGCATGACCTTCACCGATGCCATCGCGCCTGCCCGGTGCCTCGCCAAAATGCCATCCAATTCCCAAGCGGATCGCTCGTAGTGACCTGCCGTGCGTCTTATACGGCGCCTATTCCGGAAGGTGGACGGTTGCAGACCCGCGATTCCGAATGATGCGGAGAGGGAACTTCACCTCTTAAGAGCAGGGCCGACGCTCGGGCCCTGTGCCTCGCCAGAACTCCGAACCGCCGCTGAATCAGGTAGTTGGAGGAGTCGTGTGCGGTGCGGCTCAGATACGAAAAAGGACCGTGTTACGTCTGTTGATGCTCCTCGTGACGATGGCAAAACGGCTCATGAGGTCATACATCCGCTTCTACCACGAAGCCCGCACTCACCTTGGGCTGGCAAAAGAGACGCCCGCCGGGCGGAAGGCACCGAACTCCGGCGCAGACGGAAAAGTCATTTCCATGCCCAGGCTCGGCGGCCCGCATCATCGGTACGACCTCGCGGCCTGAAGAATTGGCTCCGGGACAAGCCGGTGAACTTCGAAAGCACGCGAATAGTGTGTGCGTTCGGACGTTGCCCAAGGTCGCCGTTCCCTGCTGGCCCCACCCCAACCACGAAGACATGTCGTTGGGGACACCGGTGGTCGCGTCGACTTTGCGATGTTTCTTCGGCTACGTCATTTCTTAAACCGCCATCAGCACGCCTGGAGGCGCGGCTTGGCCCTTAAGGATCACTTCGCTCCGGCGCTCGTCTTTTCTTTAAGCTTATGACTGTCGGTCGCGCGGAGCGTAAGGTTGTAGATCGCTTTGAGCTGTGCTATCTGCTTTAAGGTCTCCGAGGAAAAGGCTGACTTTCCCTCGAAGGCATGAAGCACAATGCCTTCCAGCAAGTCCCCCATGGAGATGTCTTTCAACTCGGCTAACCCCTTCAGGACTTTTAGCAGGCGCTTTTCTATGCGGATGCCGGTTTGGACGCGTTCAACCATCATTTCTTCGATGTCCTCTAATTCGTGCCATGTACCACGGTACTACGGTATCTTCATGTGACAATACAAAAGCGGCCCCCGGGAATTCCACGGTCATCTCAAGAAGCGGAGCGGTTAACCGGCCGGCACGGTTCTTCGCTCGCCGTCTGAGCTAAACTTGGGGCGTCTTGCTTATCGGGCCATGAGGTTCGGGCAGGTCATCGCATTGGGTCCTTCACGGCTCGCCGATCGCTTTATCCGGGAACAGGAAGGTCTTTCTTGCAAGGTCCGACGAGAGTGTTTCGCTGCGGTAATATTTTTTCAGCACGTTATCCTTCCAGTCCAACAGGTCCCCGTTCTCGGCCGCAAACTGAGTCCAGGTTTGCTCAGATCCTGCCCGCGCCAGCCGCTCGCGAATGAGAAGCATGAAAGCCCATGTGATGGTCTCGTGGTAAAGCTGTGGCTTGTCACTCGCCGCGGCGAGCCCGACCAGGGAAGTGGAAAAACGCTGAAGGGCTTCCAGGGCCGGGTACCGGCGCAAATATAGGAAGGCCATTCGGACATGGTCAGCGTGGTGAAAAGACCGATTGTCAAGACTGCCACTCTCAAAGCTGGCCATGAAGTCGTCATCGGTCATGCGGCACCCCGCGCGCCTGCTTTTTTCGGTCGGCCATGCAGACGATGATTGCCATGCCGTAGACAACCAGGTGGCCTATGTCAAATTGACCGTGAAGAACATGAACACCTGCGGCGAACAGGAAGATGAAAAGCAGCGCATACCCCCCAACCAAACTTGCAGGGGGCAGCAGAAATAAGAGCGCAGCAACTACTTCGCTTCCGCCGAGCGCCGCTGCTGCCCATTGCGGAAGACCAGCCGCGGCCAATTGGCGGGCGGCGGCCGGTGAAACCGCAAAGTGAGCGGATTCGAGCAAAAGGACCATGGCCAGAACCCAGCGCATTCCCGGAATGGCCAACATCCTGAGCCGTGGGTTCATTTCAGGGCCTTCTCCTTCATCTCTTTCTTTCCACGCCCACCCGCACCAGCTTCGCTGAGGCGATGGCTCGAGCTGGAGTCCAGATCGAGATCATAGAGCTTTCTCAATTCCTTTAGGCGCTGCAGACTGTCCTCATCGAAAGGGCATTTATCATCCAAAGCATGGAGAACGATGCCTTCCAGAAGGTCGCCGAGCGTCAAATCGCGGTAGTCAGCAAAGGCTCTTAGGACTTTTAAAACCCGCCTTTCCATGCGAAGGCCTGTTTGTGTGCGTTCGGCGATATACTTCTCGTTTGGTACTCTGATATCAATATACATTATTATCCAGGTACCATTCAAGAACGCGCTCCGACACCGTGGCCCAATCCGCCGCCCGATGGGGCAGGTCCCGGATTCGCAAGGGCTGGCGGAAAAGGGGGTAGCGAGAGATTGTTGCCTGTTGCTCGGGAGAAAGTCTCTGGGCATTGGGGTTGCGGGTACGAGCAGGTAGATGAGACGGGGGCCGAAGATGAGCGCGTTGAAGATGGGGTTCGCAAAACCTGGAAGGCCCGTGCCGCATTGGGTGGAACCGCACTTGGGTTAAGGCCGCCTTAAGCGGCGGCCTCGGCGGTATCGTGCGCCTGGGCGGTGTAGCGTTGGCCGGCGCGGAGGTTTTGACCT
>JASHTH010000680.1 GCA_030040655.1 Acidobacteriaceae bacterium
ATCGGCACTCCCTCGGGCATGCGGAACGGCAGCACCGAATGGTCGCCGTCCGGCCGCAATGAGCCCGAGGCCAGCGTGATGGTGCGGTTGGGATAGTCGAGCGTCAGCAAATAATCGCGAAAGAGCGGAAAACCGAGAAGTCCTTGGCAGGTGCCGTCTTCGCCGCCAAGGCTATGGCGGATGGCTTTAATTCCGGTAAATTCAACCCCAGCGACGTCCAGCGAGTCGATCTGCACCAGCTGCTCTCGCCGCTCGCCTCGCCCGCTGGGGTCGGTGAGCCGCGCCTGCCCGGTGACCGGAAGCCCGAGAGTGTCGGCGAGCTCCGGCGTAACGATCGCCGGCCCGCCGGTGCCTGTGTCGATGACGAACCGGAATGGCCCTCGCCCGTTGACCATGACCATGACGTAAGGCTTGCCATGGGTGATGTCCAGGCGCTCCGAGTGCAACGAGACCTGCGCGGCCGAGTTTGCCACGAAAGGGAAAGTCAGGAGGGCGGATGAAATCAGGAAGCGGACGAGGGAATTCATGGGTCCTCGTTTCGACCGCCTTGCAGATCTCGCCGAAGCGCCAGAGTTGCCTCGGAGCGGGATGGCCGATGGACAATCTTCGATTCCGTGTCCAGCGGGTCGGATCGAAGATCGTCCGGCGGAAAAACCCTTCACACCTTCGACTTAGAAGTTACGCAGACGATAGCAACTCTGTTCCGGGCTGCCGGCCCATTGCTCCCGGTGCGCTGGCGTCAGTTCCAGGCCTGACTGGAAATACAATGAACCCGTATGCCGACAACCGTCCGCTCGCACGCGAAGATCAATCTCGGCCTGGGCATTGGCAGCCCGCGTGCGGACGGCTTCCACTCGCTGGTCACCGTCTACCAGACGCTGGAGCTGCATGACCGGGTTACGGTGACGGCGCGGCCGGCGGCATCGACTTCGATCCGGTTGAGCTCGAATGACGACCGGGTGCCAGCCGACAGCCACAATACGGCCTGGAAGATGGTCGAGCTCGCTCTCAACTCACCGCGCCGCTCGGCTGAGGTCGAGATTCATATTGAAAAGCGCCTTCCCGTGCAGGGAGGGCTGGGCGCCGGATCGGCAAACGCAATCGCCGCCTTAGTGGGCTTGCAGGCGGAGCTTGGGTGGTCGCCTCGCGCATTGTTGAGTCATCGGCTGCAGCTCGCCGCCCAGGTGGGCTCCGACGTTCCGCTCTTTCTCATCGGGGGCACGGTCTTGGGGCTGGATCGCGGGCAGGAGGTATATCCTCTGCCGGACCTCGAACGGGTATGGTGCGTCGTCGCCCTGCCGGAGATCAGCGTTTCAACGCCCCAGGCCTTTCGCGACTGGGACGCGCTGTGCGCCGCCGAAGGTTTGACCGCTGCGGCAAGCGCCGATAAACTAAAAGAGTTGAGCCGCGCTTACGCGGGCGCCTTCGCGGGTGGGTTTCCGCGGGGTGGACAGCAGGCGGGCTCCTCCGGTGTCCTCTCTATGGGAGAGGACCTGGCCGGACCTGAAGAGTCCGCGCTTGTCCGCACCGGGATCCTTGGCTGCCTGGAGAACGACTTCGAGCAGGTCGTCTTTCGCCAGCATCCTTCCCTTGCCGAGACCAAGCGCATCCTTGCGGCTTCGGGCACACCGGAGGCGGCCCTCCATGCTTCTCTCTCGGGTTCCGGCTCGGCGCTTTACGGGTTGTACCGGACCCGCAAAGATGCAGAGGCGGCGCAGGTCCGGCTGGAGCAGGTCAGTGTGCGGAGCGAATTAACGCGCACTCTGCCCCGGACGGCCTACTGGCGGGGAATGATTGTGGAATAACCGGGATTGACAGGCAGCCGTTTTGCAAGCGAGACTCGCGGACGGCTGACAATATGGCGGCTCTCGACGAGGAGTGGGAGCCGCGCCTGCTGGGCGATCGTTCAATGGTAGGACAGTGCCCTTTGGAGGCACTTATCCAGGTTCGAATCCTGGTCGCCCAGCCAGACTTAAGTACCAGCCAAAGCCAACCAGCTTGGAGGTGCACTTCAAATGGATGCGGGAACTGTGATCGTCACCGAAGAGAAGCAGCAAAGCGGAGCCAACAAGCCGGAGGAACGTCCGGGGTCGGGCCCCGGCAAACCGAGGGAAGCCGGACAGCGGGACGCCGGGCAGCGGGATGGCGGCCAAACGCCCGAGCCTTCAGCGAAAGGCAAGGACGCCAAGACAGCGCCGGAGCGCAAGCGCAGCCGCAACCTGAGCGAGGACAAGCGATTCAAGCTTTTCTCAGGCACGGCCAACCCGGAGCTGGCGAAAAGGATTGCCCAGCACATCGGCGTTGCGTTGGGCGACGCCAAGTTGCAGCGGTTCGCCGACGGCGAGGTCTACTTCCAATTGCTCGAAAACGTGCGCGGCGTCGACGTTTTCGTGGTGCAGCCCACCTGCTACCCGGTGGACCAGCACCTGGTGGAGCTGTTCATCATGATCGACGCGCTCAAGCGCGCTTCGGCCTCGCGAATCACGGTGGTGGTGCCCTACTACGGCTATGCCCGGCAGGACCGCAAGGATCGGCCGCGCGTAGCCATCAGCGCCAAGCTCATCGCCGACCTGCTCACCACGGCGGGCGCCAACCGCGCGCTGTTTGTCGATCTGCACGCCGCGCAGATTCAGGGCTTCTTCGATATTCCCGTCGATCATCTCTTCGCCAGCCCGGTGCTGGTGAGCTATTTCCGCGAGCTGAACCTGCCCAACCTCACCGTGGTTTCGCCGGATGCGGGCGGCGTGGAGCGGGCCCGATTCTTCGCGCAAAAGATGGGTTCGCCGCTGGCGATTGTCGACAAGCGCCGCACCGACATCAACGTCGCCGAGGTGATGAACGTAATCGGCGATGTGGAGGGCCAGACCTGTCTGATCATCGACGACATCATTGATACGGCCGGAACGCTGGTGAAGACCGTCGATGCCTTGTATGCGGCGGGCGCGGGCAGTGTCTATGCGTGCGCCAGCCACGCAGTGCTTTCCGGCCCGGCCATCGACCGCATCGCCACTTCGCGCCTCGAACAAGTGGTGGTGACCGACACGATTCCGCTGCGCGAAGCGGCGCAGAAGTTGCCCAAGATCAAGGTGCTCACGATCTCCGGCCTGCTGGGCGCGGCCATCGAGAGCATTCACATGGAGACGAGCGTAAGTTCGCTGTTCAACTAACAGCTGACAGCGAACAGACGGGCCGGTCGGAACCGGTCGCCGAGACGATTCAAACTGCCAGCTGCCAGCTACTGGCTGCCAGCTAGCTCCAACAAAGGGAGCGGGACCTCAACCACCCCGTGCCCGAGAGCCAAGGAAAAAGCATGCCAGTCCAAGAAGTGGTAACCGCCAAGCCCCGTGAGGGCAAATTCAACAAGAACGCCGCGCGGCGCGTTCGCGCTGCCGGCCAAATCCCCGCTGTGCTTTACGGTCCGGGCCACGACCCGGTTGCTGTCGAAGTCGATCCCAAGCAGATCACGCGAATCCTGCATTCGGAATCCGGCCACAACACCATCTTCGACGTTGCGGTCAACGGTCAACCTACCGCCAAAGCGATGATCGTCGATTGGCAGCGCGAACCCATCAAGGATCGTTTGATCCACATCGATCTCAAGCGCATCGCGCTGGATAAGCTGCTACATCTGCACGTTCGTGTCAAGCTGATGGGCATTCCCGTGGGCGTGAAGACGGAGGGCGGAATCCTCGACCAAGTGATGCGCGAAGTCGAAGTCGAGTGCCTGCCGGCGGATATTCCCAGCCACATCGACGTGGATGTGAGCGGCCTGGGGATGCACGGTGTGCTGCGCGTAAGCGAGCTGCCGAAGCTCAACAAAGTCAAGTATCTGACCTCGGCCGATGCGACCGTGGCGCACGTCGTCGCCATCCGCGAAGAGGTGGCTCCGGCTGCGGCCGAAGCCGCGGCGGCGGAAGGCGAGGCGGCTCCGGCAGCAGCGGCTCCGACAGAACCGGAAGTGGCCAAGAAAGGCAAGGCGGAAGCCGAACCGGCTGCCGGCGCTGCCAAGAAGCCCGAAGCGGGAGCAGGAGCGAAGAAATAAGCTTTGGCGGACGAACACGAGTCCGGCAACCGGCAGAGCCCGTTCCTGGTGGTGGGCTTGGGCAATCCGGGGCTCGATTATTTGTGGACCCCGCACAATGCGGGATTCATGGCCATCGATCGCATCGCTCAACAGGAGGGCGTTGTGGTCCAGAACCGGCGTTGCCGTGCGGTGACTGCGACCTGCAGGATTGCGGGGCGCACCGCCATCCTGGCCAAGCCAGAAACGTTTATGAACCTCAGCGGCGTGGCCGTGGTTGCGCTGCTCGAGGAATTCCGATTGGACCCCGCGAAGGATCTGCTCGTGATTTACGACGAGCTCGATCTGAAGCTGGGGACGATCAAGATCCGGGAGCGGGGTTCCACTGCCGGCCACAACGGGGCGCGCAGCGTGACCAGCGCATTGGGCGGTCAGGAGTGGCTGCGGCTGCGCATCGGGGTGAAACCCGATGTGCCGCCGGAGGCAGCGGGAGGGCGAAGGCCGGGAAAAGATTATCTGCTGTCACCGATGCGCAAGGCCGATCTTACCGTCCTGGACGAAGTGCTCGACCGCGTGGCGATTGCAACGAGAAAAATTGTCGAGCAAGGATCGGGGCCGGCGATGAATGAATTCAACCGACGGGAGTGAACGGTGGGACTAAGGGACTAGGGACTGAAGGATTAAGGAATAGGAACTGGCCACTGATCCCTGATGTCTGATCTCTGTGAACTGCGAACTACGAACTGAGAGTGCAACTATGTCGAGATTGTATGAAGTGATGTTTATCATTCGGCCCGACGTGGCTGACGAAGATGCCGACAAGCTGATTGCCGGCTTCACTGCGACCATTACCGGCGCCGGTGGCGTGGTGAAGAACCTCGAAAAGATGGGCCGCCGCAAGCTCGCTTACACGGTGCGCAAGTTCGACGAAGGCAATTACGTGTTGCTGACGATCGAAGCGGGCGGCCCTGTGGTGCTGGAACTCGAGCGCCGCCTGCGGGTGACCGAGCCGGTGATCAAGTTCATCACGGTGCGAATGGATGAGGAAGAGAAGCGTCTGGCCAAGATCAAGGCGCTGCGCAGCGCGCGCCGCAAGCTGAGCGCCGAGCCAGCGCCTCCGGCTGCTTCGACAGAGGCCTCCGCCGAGGCTGTGCACGCAGGCGCCTCGGCGGCGCGTAGTTTGTCGCCGCCGTTGTGAACGGTTTAAGCGTATTGGGTCAGTTTCCTTCAGGGGCTGAAGCCCCGAGTCTTTTGGGGCAAATAATGTACGGGCTATGGCAGTTTGGGAAATCATGTAGCCGAAGAAGAAGCGCCAAGTCGACGCGACCAACAGGGAGCGGCGACCTTGAGCGGCATCCAGGCGGACACACTACTTCCTAAGCTGGCCTGAAGCCCGTACCCTCCCAACTGACCCACTGCCGGCTGAAACGTGGATCGACTCACGCTTCTGCGAACGGTTGCGGAAGCCAACAGGAAGGAAAGAGCAAAAGAGGAAACCAAATGGCTGAAGAAAATCAAGCAAAGGCGACCGAGGCGAGCGCGCCGGCGCCGCATCCGGCTCCAGGTGGACCCGGCGGAGGTCCCCGCGCAGGCGGCGGCCCGCGCCCGGGCGGCCCCGGCGGGCGCGGCAAGTTCTTCCGGCGCAAGAAAGTGTGCAAGTTCTGCACCGAGAAGATCGACGCGATTCCCTACCGCGACGTGAGGCTGTTGCAGCAGTTTGTAGCGGAGCGCGGAAAAATCGTGCCGCGACGTCTCACCGGCGTTTGCACTACGCACCAGCGGCGGTTGACCCGCGCCATCAAGCAGGCCCGGAACATCGCGTTGCTGCCGTTCGCCACGCAGCACTGATCGACTGGCGGGGCCATGCGTCTGTTTGGGAGGGTACGGGCTTCAGCCCGTAGGTTATACCGTTTTAGGAAATTCTGTATCCGAAGGAGCAATCGATGAGTCGAAGCTACGAACAGAGAGCGGCGACCTTGGGCAGCGTCCAAGCGGACACACAATTTCCTAAACTGCCCTAGCCCCTGAGGGAGGCCCACCGGCTACCCTCAGCGACAGCGGTGCTCAGGCCGATGTAGAATTTCGCGCGGCGCGCCGCATGCGCGTTTCTTTTGAAAGGCGACGCTTGCGACAAGGGGTTCAGCGCCGCGGCAAAACTTGGAGAATCTCACATGGAAGTCATTCTGAAGGAAGACGTAGCCAACCTGGGCCACCGCGGAGAAGTGGTGAAGGTGGCGGACGGGTATGGGCGCAACTTTTTGCTGCCGCGGAAGCTCGCCATGCAGGCCACTGAAGCGAATAAGGCCGTCATCGAGCAGATGAAGGCCGCCGCCGCGCGCCGCTCGGCAACGGAAAAGGCGCAGGCGCAGGATCTGGTGACGAAGCTCGAACCGATCGTGGTCAGCTTTACCCGCAAGTCGGGAGAAAGCGGACATCTGTTTGGTTCGGTCACCGCGGCCGATATCGCCGCCGGGCTCGCCGAACAGGGCTTCGAGGTCGATCGCCGCAAAATCCAGCTCTCCGAGCCGCTCAAAAGCGTGGGCGATTACCACGTCGCCATCCGGCTGCACCGCGAAGTCACCGCGCATGTAACGGTGAAGGTGCATGCCGAGGCTCAGGAAGCCGCGGCCGATGGGCCCGCTGCCGAATCCGTGGCGGAATAAGAGTTCTCACGGCATATTCTGCCCCGACGGTTCCGTCGCCCATCCTTTCCGCGTCCTGTGCGGAAAGGATGGGATGGCACTTCTCCTGAATGCGGCGGAATCGCGCTATCTCACCACCGCCAGTGGATGCGCCCGGTCCGTTCGCAGCGTGGGCACAGCCGCCAGCAGGCTGCGCGTGTAGCCGTGCTCCGGCGCGATGAGCAGCCTGCGGCTCGATCCCGTCTCCACAATCTCGCCGGCACGCATTACTGCCACGCGACCGGCCACTTCCCCTGCCACGGCCAGATCGTGGGAGATGAACAGCATCGCCGATCCATACGAATCTCCAGTTTCTTGATCTCGAGGAGCAGCGCCATACCAGCATCGCAGCCTCCGTGTCGCAAGCCGGCTTCATGCATTCGGAGCGGAGCTTTTCAAAGAAAGGAGCTTATCCAGCAGGCCGGAGCGATTCTCCGTGGCGCCGGGTCCGCCAAAACGTTAAAAGGCAACACATCCTGCATCGATCTCATCTGAATCGCGAGAGACGGGCGTCCGTCCGTAGAGGTTTTTGTCTCGCGGAAGCGACGGTGACTTTACCGATTTACGATCCGGTCCGGCGGGCAGCCTCTCATTCCAGGGAGAAGTTGAAATGCCACTGATCAATGTAGTCCTTACACTGCTGGTGGTGGGAATTCTGCTTTGGCTGATCAATCGCTACGTTCCCATGCAGGGAACCATTAAGGGCATTCTCAATGCCGTCGTCGTCATCGCGGTTGTGATCTGGATCGTGAATGTCTTCGGATTGATGCATTACATCACGCAGTTCAAAGTGGGACACTGATTGCTTGGCCACGCAACAGAGGCGTGCGAAAAATGGCTTGTGAATCAATAACTCAGGTGTATATCGGCTCGGATTTACTCTACTTACTCGGATCGACGAGCGCCTGATAGACAAGCGACCGGCTCCAATATTCGAGGTTGGGGCTGGCCGGTCCCAGCATTCGCTGGATCATGCCGACAAACACGATGTCGTTCGTGGGGTCGACCCAGAACCACGTTCCCGCCGCGCCGTCCCATAAGAAGCTGCCCTTGCCTTCGGGTAAGTTGGCTGCGGGCGGATCGAAGACGACAGCGCAGTTATAGCCATAGCCAAAGCCGGGCCGCATCTGTTGCAGTCCGATTCCGAACTCGCCCGTGAGCAGGCTCGGGGGCAAATGGTTCGAAGTCATCAGCTTCACGGTTGCCGGAGCAAGAATCCTCACTCCTTTCAGTTCGCCGCCGTTTGCGAGCATTTGCGCAAAGAGGTAATAATCGTCGGCCGTGGAGACCATGCCGCCGCCGCCCGAGGGCATAATTGGCTCAGCGGCGTAGTCGCTCTGCGATCCGCCCGGCCCGCGCTGCACGGCTACGATCTCGCCGTTCGGTCCCGGTTCATTCCGATAGAGTGTCGCGAAGCGGGAGCGCTTGCCGGGAGGCACATAAAAGTCGGCATCCTTCATTCCCAGAGGCTTGAAGATATGCTCGCGATCGAAGTCCGGCAGCGTCTGGCCCGATAATTTCTCGATAATATAGCCTTGAATATCCATCGAAACCGAGTAAGTCCATCCTTTTCCGGGCTGATAGAGCAGCGGAATCGTCGCTAACTTATCGATCATCTCCCGCAAATTCTTCGATCCCAGCACCTTTTCATCAAGATACATCTTATCCACCGGAGTATTCCCGAAGAGCCCATACGTAAATCCGGCGGTATGCGTCATTAACTCGCCCATGGTGGGCGGATGAACCGGATCGACGAGAATCATCTTGCCGTCCGCGTCCACTCCCTTATAGACCTTGAGACGCGCAAACTCGGGTATGAATTTGGCGATGGGATCCGAAGGCAGCCACTTACCCTCTTCGTAAAGAATCATCATGGCCACGCCGGTGACCGGCTTAGTCATGGAAAAGTCGCGAAAGATGACGTCCTTCGTCATCGGCGCGCCGCTGGCCAGGTCGCGATAACCATAGGTGCGATAGTCGACAACTTTGCCGTGCCGCGCCAGGATCGTTACAATTCCGGCGATCTGCTTCTGGTCCACTACCTGCTGCATCACAGCATGCAGCCGCTCCAGCCGTTGCGACGAGAAGCCCTCCGTCTCCGGCCTGAAGACGGTGAGATCGACGTCACGATGTGCGACCCGTGCCTGTCCGGGTGCTTGCGCGGGCGTTGCCGTCTTCTGCGGCCGGGCCAACGGAAGAAACATGGCGAGCATCGCGCCGAGAACGCACGCGCGGGCAAGCTTGGTATGCAGTTCAAGCTTCATGAGAATCCTCATCTCTCGTGCTTTCGAAAGGAACCGGAAATGGCCGCACCCTTTATACCAAGGGCCGCGACGCGCGGCAAAGCAATGCACGCGCAGGGGTTGGTGCCGCGCAGCCTGCCGGCAAGTGCGTATTCAGCTCGCGGACGTTGCCGACGCGCCCTTCGGCGCGTGAACGAGCAAGAGCAGAAAAATCGTTGCCACCACCGGCAGCAAACCCGCCGCGAGAAATGCGGGACGGTACGAGAAGCGATCCACTAGGACGCCGACCGCGTACGTGAATCCCGCGCCGGCCAAGCCGGCAGCCAGGCCGCTTAGGCCTGTGACGGTTGCGACCACGTCGTGGGGAAACAAATCGGAAGGCAGGGTGAGTCCCATCGTCGACCAGCTTGCGTATCCCCACAATGCGATGCAGATCAGCCCCAGAGCGAGATAAGCGCTGTGCACGCCGGCTGCGGGAATGCCCGCAAGGATCGGCAGGCAACTGAAGACGCAAACCCACGTGCGGGCTCTCACCACCGGGATGCCCCGGCGGACGCAATAACCGGAAACAAAACCGCCGGTGAAGTTACCGATGTCGGCGGCGACAAAGGGCGTCCAGGCAAAGAAGGCGATCCGCTGCAGGCTGAATCCGCGCGCATCGCTGAGATACTGCGGCAGCCAGAAAACGTAGAACCACCAGATCGGATCCGTAAGCGCGCGGCCCAGCACAATGGCCCACACGTTGCGATTCCCGACCAGGTCGAGCCATCGGCGCGCTCCTGCGCCGGACGAGGCGGACGGAAGATCCTGGCCCGCGTGGATCAGAGCCGTCTCTTCGGGAGCAACGCGCGGATGACGGTCAAGCGGATGATAGACGCGCAGCCAGACCATCAGCCAGACAAACCCGAGCAATCCCGATGCAACGAATGCCGCTCGCCAGCCGAAGGCCAAGGCAATCAGCGGAAGGGTAAGCGCGGCAATGGCTCCGCCCACGCTGGATCCGCTGTCGAAGATGGCCACTGCCAGGCTGCGCTCTTTGGCGGGGAACCATTCGGCCACGACTTTGCTGGCGCCAGGCCAGTTGAATCCCTCGCCGATGCCTAACAGGAATCGAAAAGACGCGAAGCCGAAGAGCGAGTTAGCCAATCCGGTGAGGATGTTGACGATCGACCAGAAACAGACGGCAAGCGCAAGTCCGAGCCGCGTGCCGATCAGGTCGAGAAGAATGCCGCCGAGAAGCCATGTAACCGCATAAGAGAGTTGAAAGGCGCTGAGTATTTTTGCCAGGTCAGTATGCGTGAAATGAAATTCCGCGACGATGGCTGGAGAGAGAACGGAGAACGTCTGGCGGCTGATGTAGTTCGTTACCGTGGAGAAGAAAAGCGTCCAAACGATCCACCACCGCACCCGGCTCGCCGGCCGCATCTGGCGGGCCGAATCTGCGGAGGAACTGGTTTCGATCATCGGTTTGTTTGGCATAGTGAATCGGACCGCTGAAGCTCGATTTGCTTCTCGAAGCGGAGTTTACCTGCTGAGTGAGGCTTTGACCAACAGATGCCGACCCTCCTACCCTTGCGGCAAAAACAAAGGCGCCGCAAGGATGGGGCGCCAGAGGGGTGTCATTTCACTAGAGTGCTGTCAATTTGGCAGCGGACTCCCGATCGAAATAGAGCGTGGCATTGGGATGCGTGCGAAGAATCGTTGAGGGGCACGCTGGGGAGATCGTCTCTTCGAGAGTGCGGCGGACAATCGCGGCCTTGCGGCTGCCGGGAACCGACAGGATCAGCTTGGGAATGCGCAGCAACGTGGGAATGGTGAGCGTAAGAGCCTGACGCGGCACTTCTTCGAGGCTACCGAACCAGCCCTCAGCCACCTGCTGCCCGCGGCACATGTCGTCTAGATGCACCACTTTCATCGCGAGCGGATCGTTGAAGTCGGCCTCGGCAGGGTCGTTGAAGGCGAGATGGCCGTTTTCGCCAATGCCGAGAAGGCACAGCGCCGGAGCGGCCTGATCGAGCGCGCGAATGTATTCCCGAGCGAACCCCTCGACGTCCTTTGCATTCCCATCGATCTCGTTGAAGTGACGCATGGACAAGCGCCGCGTCAGCTTCTCGCGCATGTAATGCCGGAACGACGCCGGGTGGGAGTCGTCGAGGCCGATGTATTCGTCCATGTGGAATCCCACCACGCGATTCCAAGGCAAACCGGGAATCGAAGTCAGCGCGTCGAGCGTGGCAAGCTGCGATGCGCCGGTGGCGAAGACCACTCCGATTGCATCGCCGAGCCGTTCGAGGCAAAGCAATTCGTCCGCGGCGGCCCGCGCCGCTGCAGCGCCCGCCGATGCCCGATCGGGATAAATCTCGATCTTCAGGTCGCCCCGGCGAATGAATTCGGCATGAGTTTCCAGCTGCAATTCGCGTCTCTTTCGTTCTGCCTCGTTGCTCTCAATGGATGGTCTTCGACTTGCGCTCCATGTAGTCCATGAGCAGATATTTGCCCAGCGTGTCGGGTGTGGTGAAGTAAGCCTTGCCCCGGCACATTTGCGAAACCCTATGCACGAACTGCACCAGGCCGAAGTCGGAGGCGAGCATAAAGGTATTGATCATCACGTTGGCGCGCTTGCAGCGCGAGACTTCTTCCAGCGTTTCGCTGACGACGAGCGGATCGAGGCCATAGGCGTTTTTGTAAATGCGGCCGTCGGGGAGCGTGAGCGCCGAGGGCTTGCCGTCGGTGATCATCACGATCTGCTTCATATCCTTGCGCTGGCGGGCGAGGATGCGCTGCGCCACGCGCAGGCCTTCGCGCGTGTTGGTGTACCACGGCCCCACCTTCACGCGTGCCAGATGCGAGACCGGCATCTCTTCGGCCGAGTCGTGAAAGAGCACGAGCGAGAGCGAGTCGCCGGGATACTGCGTGCGGATAAGATGCGAGAGCGCCATGGCCACGCGCTTGGCGGGCGTAAAGCGATCCTCGCCATACAGAATCATGGAATGCGAACAGTCGAGCATGACCACCGTGGCGCACGAGCTTTGGTAGTCGCATTGGTGCACGTGCAGATCGTCGTAATCGAGATTCAGCGGCAGTCCCAGGCCTTCGCGCGAGATGGCCGAGCCCAGCGTGGAGGTGGCATCGAGATTGAGCATGTCGCCGAATTCGTATCGGCGCGAGGCGCCCGTCGTCTCCACGCCCGTAGCCATGTGCCGTGTGTCATGACGTCCGTAGCTCGATTTGCCCAACGAGCCGAGCAGGTCGCGCATCGCCTTGAAGCCGAGAAAGTCGAGGCTCTTGTCGGTGACCTCGAAGCGGACTTCGCCCTGCACGTCGCCGATCTGGCCGCCGGGCCGAGTCGGATTTTGCTGCTGCATGGAAGAGATGTAGTTCTCGCGCTCCATGCGCTCGATGAGCTTGTCGATCAGCTCCTCCATTTGCTCGGCCGTGAGCTGTTCGAGCCGTTCGCGCAGCGACTGATCGAACATGTCGCTCGATTCGAGGGCGCGGCGCAGCGCTTCGCGCAGATTGTCGAGGGTCTGATCCATCTCCTGGAACTGCGACCACGGATCGCGGAAGCCGGAGTCAAGCAAATAGTCGGAGAGCGCTTGCAGCAGGTCTTCGAGATCGACCTCGGAGGCCAGGTCGCCGTTGTATTTGGTGTATCGAACGCCCTTCATTTCGGACCCCTTGCTCGCTCAAGTTTTTGCGGCTCGGGAGGAAACGGGCTTTGCAGCCTGCGGAATTCTCCCGCCGAATCGCGCCTTGTAACAGGGCACGACTTTAGTCGTGCCGAAAGCCGACTAAATTCTGGGGCTTTAGCCCCTGAGGAATCCCTCCTGTTACCGGAGTCTTAGTTGTATCCGCCTTTGCGCGAGCGGCGCGCCTGCTGCCAATCGTCAAACTCGCGCTCCGGCTCTACGGGCTCCGGCGTGCGCCGCGCTTTCTCTTCGGCGGCAAAACCGCGCTCCTCGCTACGGCTCAACTTGCGGTGCGCCACCATGCCTTCGAGCAGGAACTCGGCCGCGGCCACCGCCCTGGGCGGAGCGTCGTTCTTCTTCACCTCCACCGCAGAGAGCTTATCGAGCAGGCCGTGAATCTGCCTCAGTTCGGCAAGCGTGGCGGTGGCCGGCTGCGAATCGTCAATCTTCACCGTGCCGCCGAGATTGAACCATTGCTCGATCGGATGCATGTCCGCGCCTTCGAAATAGCGATCGTAAACTCTTGCTACGGCGGTGCGGATCAGGTCGCGCACCACGGTATCGGCGCCGCGCATCTCGCCTTCATACTCCAGCTCGATTTTGCCCGTAATGCCAGGCAGAGCCGCGTAGATGTCGCCCACGCGGGGCACCACGAGCTTTTCGCCGTGCACCAGCGCTCGCCGCTCCGCATTGGAAACGATCAGCTCCATGGTGGCGATGGGCAGCCGCTGGCTCACGCCGCTGCGCTTGTCCACTTTCTTGTCTTCGCGCGCCGAGAAGGCAATCTGTTCAACCACCTGGCGCACATATTGCGGAATCTCGATGGGCGCGGCGCCGCGCTCGCACCACGCCTCCTGCGCGGTGATGGATATGCCCTCTTCGAGCGTCTCCGGGTAGTGCGTGCGAATCTCCGAGCCGATGCGATCTTTGAGCGGCGTCACGATCTTGCCGCGCGCGGTGTAGTCCTCGGGATTGGCGCTAAAGACCAGCGCCACGTCGAGCGCAAGGCGCACCGGGTAGCCTTTGATCTGCACGTCGCCTTCCTGCATGATGTTGAAAAGCGCCACCTGGATTTTGCCGGCCAGATCGGGCAGCTCATTGATGGCGAAGATGCCGCGATTGGCGCGTGGCAACAGACCGTAGTGCATCGTCAGCTCGCTGGAAAGGTCCTGCGCACCGCGTGCCGCTTTGATCGGATCGATATCGCCAACAAGATCGGCAACGGTTACATCCGGCGTAGCCAGCTTCTCCACATAGCGATCTTCGCGGGTGAGATAGGCGATCGGGGTGGCATCGCCCAATTCGGCAAGCAGGTTCCGGCAGCGCCGGCACAGCGGACGATAGGGGTTGTCGCGAATCTCGCAGCCGGCGATGTAGGGCATCTGCTCGTCGAGCAGAGCGGCGAGCGCGCGCAGAATGCGGCTCTTGGCCTGCCCGCGCAAACCCAGCAGAATGAAGTTCTGCCGCGAAAGGATGGCGTTCACGATCTGCGGTACAACCGTGTCGTCATAGCCCACAATGCCGGGGAAAAGCGCATCACGCGCTCTCAGCCTCGCGATGAGATTGCCGCGCATCTCGTCTTTGACGGTGCGCGTGTTCAGGCACGCCTCGGAAAATGCATTGCTTGAGCGCAGTTCCCCCAGGGTTTGGGGAAGCGGAGGGGCTGTCGGCATCGATGACTCCTGTGGACCGGCCCGAAGCCGGCCACCTGCCGAATTAGACCTGCCAGGCCGGCAATTCGGCACGCCTCAGCTTACACCGTTTTGAGAAGTTCTCAAACCCGGTTCCAATCGACGTTTTCAACGAATAACTCAACTGTCGACCTCAGCGAGGTTTGGCCCACTTCTGGGCCAAGCGGAGTCGAAGGATCTGCGGTTCAACCGCGGAGGTATGGAACTCGCCTCCGCGCCAGTTAGGCGAAATCGCGATAAGCCGTCGTAGTCAGGAATTCCTCGAATTCGCCGGTACTGAACTGGCGAAGCAGTTCGCCGGCGCGAAGGAACTTGCTCTTGGCAAACGCGGCCTCTCCAAGAGAATTCTGGAATTGGCTCAAAATCTCGTCGAGCACCTGGTCGTGCATCTGGGAGGTGATGGTGCGGCCGTCGTCGAGGCGCGCGCCATAGCGGATCCATTGCCAGAGCTGGGCCCGCGATATCTCCGCGGTCGCGGCGTCTTCCATCAAGTTGTAGATGGGTACGCAGCCGTTTCCCCTCAGCCAGGACTCAAGGTATTGCAGGGCAACATCGATGTTGCGGCGCAGCCCGGCCTCGGTAACGCGGCCCTGCGGAACTTCAAGCAGGTTTTCAGCCGTGATGCGCGAGCGTGGCTCCGCCGGTGTGCGGATTTGATTCTGCGCGGGCACGTGCTCATCGAAGACGGCGCGCGCCACGGGGACCAATCCTGGGTGAGCCACCCAGGTGCCGTCGTGCCCGGCGCGCACTTCGCGCAGCTTGTCTTCGCGCACGCGCCGCATTGCTTCTTCATTGGCTTTTTCGTCGTTGCGAATGGGAATCTGCGCCGCCATGCCGCCCATGGCGTGAATGCCGCGCTTGTGGCAGGTGTGAATCAGCAATTCGACGTAGGAGCGAAGGAACGGCTGCTCCATGGTGACGTCGCCGCGCTGCGGCAGCAGGCAATCGGGGTGATTGCGGAACTTTTTGGTGAAGCTGAAGATGTAATCCCAGCGGCCGCAGTTCAAGCCGGCCGAGTGATCGCGCAGCTCATAGAGGATTTCGTCCATCTCAAAGGCTGCCGAGATGGTTTCAATGAGCACCGTTGCGCGGATCGTTCCCTGGGGAATTCCGAGATACTCCTGCGCAAATACAAAGACGTCGTTCCACAGCTGCGCCTCGAGGTGGCTTTCCAGCTTGGGCAGGTAGAAGTACGGCGCCGAGCCGCGATCGAGCAGAATGCGGGAGTTGTGGAAGAGGTACAAGCCAAAGTCGAAGAGCGAAGCGGAAAGGGGCGCGCCTTCGACGAGGAAGTGTTTCTCGACCATGTGCCAGCCGCGCGGACGGACGAAGAGCACGGCCGGCGTTGGCGAGAGCTCGTAGAGCCGGCCTTCCGGCGAGCGCCAGCTGATGGCGCGCAGATTGGCGTCGCGAACGTTGCGCTGACCTTCGATGCAGTTGGACCAGGTCGGCGCGTTGGCGTCTTCGAAGTCGGCCATGAATACATTCGCGCCCGAATTGAGCGCGTTGATGACCATCTTGCGCTCGGTCGGGCCCGTAATCTCCACGCGGCGGTCGAGCAGCTCCGCCGGAATGGGAGCCACGCTCCAGGCGGCATCGCGGATCGACTGCGTTTCGGGCAGGAAGGCGGGGAAGCCGCCGCGATCGTACCGCTGCTGCCGCCCGTGCCGCAGGTTGAGCAGCTCGACGCGCCTGCCGTCGAAGCAGCGATGCAGCTCGTGCAGAAAGGCGATGGCTTCGGGCGTGAGAATTTCGCGCTCAATCTCGGACGAGACGGCGGTGTTTTCCAGGGGGATCGCGACTGTGGTCATTGACTCCTCAATTCATTTCGATGATTGCCGAAAATTCGGTCGTCTCCACTTGCATCGGATGCGTGGTGCCGACGAACGCGCGGGAACACAAACTCTTCGATGCAGTCCCGCTCAAGCGGGACTGCATTTCGTCGGAGACTTGACGGGGTTCGGGCGCCCCTCCGGGGCTTGCCATTCGTTGACTGTTCGCTTCCCAGGGTTGCGCTTCGCGACCCCCTGGGCTATTTTCCGCGCTCCCTCCGGGAGCGTCTTCACGCAGTGGCCATTTTCATTACATTCTGGAGGTGCTCATGTGCATGGGCATTCGGAAAAACGCTTCGTGGACATAGCATTGCCGCCAGCCGTCCTCTGGGCTTACACCGACGCTTGCTGCCGCGCATGCGGCAGCTCATGGTCATAAGGATCTTCGAACTGCTCCTCTTCTGTCGAGCCCGGCAGTGCGCAGGTGGAGATTTTTCCCGAGGCGATGGTTGTCGCCACTTGGTCGAAGTAGCCGGTACCGACAAAGCGCTGATGCTTGACGGCGCCGTAGCCGAGCTTTTCGGCCAGATCGAATTCGCGCTGCTGCAGTTGAGAATAACCGAGCACGCCGGTGCGGCTGTACTCGTGCGCCAGCTCGAACATCGACAGGTTGAGGGCATGGAAGCCGGCGAGCGTCACGAACTGGAAGCGGTAGCCCATCTCCCCGAGCTTGCGCTGGAACGCGGACAACTCGGCGACGCTCAGCTTGCTTCTCCAGTTGAATGACGGCGAACAGTTGTAGGCAAGCAGCTTGCCGGGGAACCTGGCGTGGATGGCCGCGGCAAATCGGCGTGCCTCGTCGAGATTGGGCTCCGAGGTTTCGCACCAGATCATATCGGCGAAGGGCGCATAGGCCAGGCCGCGGGCGATGGCGGCGTCGAGCCCGCCGCGGAAGAGGAAATAGCCCTCCACGGTGCGCTCGCTGACGAGGAACGGCTCGTCGGCGGGATCGCAGTCGCTGGTGATCAGCTGCGCGGCATCGGCGTCCGTGCGCGCGATTAGAATGGTGGGAACATTCAGCACATCGGCTGCCAGCCGCGCCGCGGTGAGCTTTTGCACGGCTTCGCGCGTAGGCACCAGGACTTTTCCGCCCATGTGGCCGCACTTCTTGGCAGAGGATAGCTGGTCCTCAAAGTGAATCGCCGCGGCGCCGGCTTCGATCATGCTCTTGGTGAGCTCGAAGGCATTCAGAACGCCGCCGAATCCCGCTTCGGCGTCGGCGACGATGGGCAACATCCACTCGATCGACCTGTGGCCCTCGGCGTGGGCGATCTGGTCGGCGCGCATCAGCGCATTGTTGATGGCGCGAATGAGAGCAGGAACGCTGTTGACCGGATAGAGGCTCTGGTCGGGGTACATGTGGCCGCTCAGATTGGCGTCGGCGGCCACTTGCCAACCGCTCAGGTAAATGGCCTTCAGTCCTGCGGCCGCCATTTGCACCGCCTGGTTGCCGGTAAGGGCGCCCAGCGCCGGGACATAGCTCTCGCGATGCAGCAGGCGCCACAGTTTCTCGGCTCCAGCGCGCGCTAACGAGTGCTCTACTTGTACCGTGCCGCGCAAGCGGCGGACGTCTTCGCCAGTGTATGTGCGTGCAATGCCATCCCACCGCGGGGAGTGCCAGCCGTTGGTTCCCGAATGATTCTCCATCGCATTCTCCTCAAGCGTGTGCCATTATGCCGCAGTGCAGCATATAATGCAGTAAAGCGGATGGCGGGCCCGCCGGCAAGGGCCGGCCGTCCGATTCGGACGAGTGGACATGGATACCCGAACCAGTCTCGCGCCCGAGGGAGGTGCTCGAATGCCTCTCGACAGACATCTTGCGCAGGAGCTCCGCCAAGCCCTGTGCGCCCGGCAAATCACCCAAGGCATGAGGATTTTGGACGGCGCCGAAGCCGAATGGAAGACGCTCGGTCCGGACACTCCCCACGCGGCGCAACTGCTCTTGCTGCTGGCGCAATGGGTCGATTTGGGCTACCACGATTCTCACGTTCTGGACGCTCTTCTTGCGCGCTTCAGCGCAGATTGGCGCAGACAGCTCCGCACCGGGGACTATCTCCAGTTCCGGCTGGTCGAAGCGTTTCGCAGTTTGGCAAAGGGCGAGCTCGATTCCGCCATCGAAACGCTCGAGTTGGTTCTGGAAGCATTGCGCGATCTGCCCGACGAAGGCCTGGAAGCGTGGGCGCATTTCTGGAAGGGCCGCGCGCATCGCAAGAAGGGGGAATACGATGCGTCGCTGGCCGACATCGTTCGCGCGCGCGAGCTGGCGCAAAGGGGACACAACGAATTCTTCCGGGCGGTGATTCAAATCCAGGAAAGCTGGTTGCTCTTTCAGAGGGGGATGTCCAGGGAAGCATTTGAGCTATTGGCCGAAGCCGAATCGGTTCTTGAGTCCACAGACCACTACATCGCGTTGGGGAATATCGAATCCGCGCGCGGACGCGTTGTGCGGCGATCGGGCGAATACGCGAAGGCGCTCGAATGCTTCGCGCGCGCGATCAAGATCTACGCGCGACGCGACCCGAATCATGTCAATGTGGCTCGCGCCCTTCTGAATGCCGCTTACTCTCGCCGCCTATTGGCGCTGCAGATCCGCAAAAGAATCGAGAATCGCGCGATTTCGGGCCAGCCAGGGAGCAACTTCGCTGCGAGATCGCATCCGCTGGCGCGTGAGCCGCTCAGGGCGCGATACCGGCAGATATCGCAGCAGGCTCTCCAAGACCTGATTGCAGCGCGACAGATTTACGAGCTGCACCAGCACTCGGACGGCATCGGCAACGTCGCGCTGAACCTGGGCTTTCTCTACCTCGATCGCGGGGAGATCGACCGCGCCTCGCCGGAGGCGGCGGAAGCTTACCGCATCGGCACGGATCTCGACGATCACATCCTGATGGCGCGCGCACGAATTCTCGAAGCGGCTATCGAGAATGCGCATGTCGAAGAGCAGACGGGAGAGGATGTCGATGTCGCGGTGCATGCCAACCGCGCTCGCGAATACAGCGAAGAAGCGCTGAGGCTTGCCCACGGCACGCAGCACCGGCGCTTGCTGGCAGGCGCCTGCATTGCCCGCGGCATGACCGCGGCCAACGATTTCTTTCAGGAATGGGAGACGGCGCGGCGCTGCGCCGCGGAAGCTACCGGTTTGATCGGCCCCGGCGAGAGCGACCACCTGGTGGAAGATCTCGCGCAGCTGAAATCGAGAATCGTGCAGGCATCGGGGATCAACGACACCTTGCGCGGATGGTCGGAAGGCATGGTGGGCAACAAGACCTTCCAGCAGATCACCGAGGAGTTCGCCGAAATTGTCATTCCCAAGGTATGGATGCGCGAAGACAGGAAGATCTCGCGTGTTGCCGCATGCCTGTCCATCTCTCCCAAAAAGGTAAGGCGAATCCTGCGCAATGTGGGCTCGGTCGATCGCGCTTGATGCAGTGTTCCGCTGGAATCGCTGACGGCTTTGCGGCTGGGAGCGAATGAAAAGCCGCACGCTTTGCCAGTTTGGGAAATAATGTAGCCGGAGAGGAAGCGCCGAGTCGACGCGACCAACAGGAAGTGGCGACCTTGAGCGGCATCCAAGCGGACACACTACTTCCTAAACTGCCCTAAGTGCAGGCTGAATTGACGGGCCGCTTGGGCAGAGAAGCTGCCGGTTCGATATCCTAAAGGTAATCCGGGCCCGTAGCTCAACGGTCAGAGCAGGGGACTCATAATCTCGGACGGGAGTGTTAGCGCCACTTAGACGCACTTAGTTACTCATACACTTACCCGATTCGCGACTAAGCCCGTCTCAGCCGATCTATGCAGGGACTCGCTACAATTTCCGCTACAGTCCCGAAAGAGAGAGCCTGCCCGGCCCCCGGCACCCCCCACAAGCCCCCCGCCCTGTGCCGTGCGCATGTGCCGGTCTAGAGATTTCGCCTAAAAGCCGTTGCTCGATTCTGCGCGTCTGCGTCTGCGATATTTCCGCAAAAGGCGGGCCACATTTGACCGTGGTGAAGCCGCTGGCGAGTGGCTGGTAGGGTAGGCTACCCGTTTTCGTCCTGGGGGAAGTCTTGCGGCAAAAAGGGGAGCTTTCCCTCGCCGGGGAGGAAAAGGGAAAGCTCGAAAGTGCAGCAAGACGGATTCTGCGCGGCAGCCAGGACGGGGGGCCGCGGTGCGGCGGGTTGTTCTTCCGCTGGCACGCGGCCAGGGCGAGCAGGCCGGCGAGCGCAACGATTCCGGGCCGTGTCATTGCGGCTGCTCGGTACGGGGTGGGAGTTGTTTCCGTGCTGTGGCCTGCGCAGAGCGC
>JASHTH010000681.1 GCA_030040655.1 Acidobacteriaceae bacterium
GTAGAGAATCGGACAAATTAACCGGCAGAAATCTTCTCTGGAAGAAGTGACGCAGAATCAGCGAGTTTCATCCCACTTGGCCCACGGACGGGCCTTGACATCGGCGCATGCGCGCGCCCTGGCTTGCAGCCGAAGGATGCAGTTTCAAACCCCGTTCCCGTCGCCTGTTTCGCATCGCCGACGCGTAAATATCCGAGGCATGCTGACAGCGCAGATCAGAAATCGCTCCCCTTTTCCTGCTGGTCTTTGATCAGCACCACGTCAGAGCTCGGCTTCTGCCGCACGACCGCCAGTTGTTTGCCGGAACGCGACCAGCCAAAGTCGGGAATGACTTCCGGCGCCGGGTCGAAAAGCATGTGCGGGGCCGACCCGTCGAGCGGCTGATACAGCAGCGTCCTGCCGCCATTCCGCAGAACGGAGTAGACCGCGGCGCGGTTGTCCGGTGAAAAGCGCACCCCGCTGGCGTCATCGCTGCCCATGTCGGTGGTATCCAAAGGAATTTGGGAAACCGTCCGCCCTGAGGCCAGATCGAAGATCCTCAACCGAGCTTTCGGCGGATCCAGGATGGTCCAGCCGGCCAGCCTCCCGTCAACGGAGATTGCGTAATCCACAGTAGCTTCCGGCGTGTTGGGCTGGAGAGCCCCCGCTCCAAGCCGTCCGCGCCTTTCCGAATGGCGTTTACTCCAGCCCTACGCGACGGACGATGTCGGCGAATCGAGGATCACTGCGTATTGGATCGAAGTAAGGATGGACTTTGATCCATTGAAGGATATTGGATTGTTCCCTGTAGGCCTGTTCCAGCCAATAAAAGGCCCGTTCGTTGTCGCCGAGGCCCAGATAGGCGTTTACAAATGCAGCGGCGGGTATGTAGCCGGCCTTCCGTTTTTGTTTCAGTTCTGATAGCAGTCGCAGCGCGTCACTGCGTCGACCTGCATGGGCGTAAGCCCGAATCAATACGCCGGTTGCAACGGGGCTGCCTTTTGAGAGAGACATCGCCTTTTCCAGGACCGGAATCGCATCGCCGGCCTGATTGTTGGCAATCAGCGCAAATCCCAAAACCGCCAGGGCGCTCGCATCATGCGGCTGCACTGCCACATTGCTGCGCGATTCGCTGATTGCCGCATCGTAGCGACGGGCCAAGAAGAGAATCCACGACACATCCTCGCCTGAGATCGTTACCGGATCGAGCGCGCGTGCCTGGCGGATGCGCGCCACCGCTTCGTCATTTCGACCCTGACATGAAAGCCACGAAGCTAGGCCCGCGTTGGCCGACGCGTCGTTGGGGTTCAAATCGAGAGCGCGCTTGTACTCCGCTTCGGCTTCTGACCAGTGCCATTGCCCCTGCAGTACACCGGCCAACAAATTGTGAGCCTCGGCAAGATTCGGATCAAGCGCCAGCGCCTGTCGGGCAAATTCGACGACTTTGGGCCTTGTTTCTGTTGGTGGCGCTCCGATGAAAACAGTCCCTAGATCGTTATAGGCTTCGGCCATGCCCTGATATCCCGGGGCAAAGGTCGGGTCGCGATGAATGGCGTCTTCAAAATGGCCGATGCTTTGCTTAATCTCGGCCTCGCTGTTGGCATTATCCAGGGTAAACTCGCCCTTGAGATAGCCCTCATAAACGTCAGGCGCAACTTGGCGTGCCGCTGCCAACCGTTGGCGTTCCTCGCCTGTGACTGTAACTTCAACTCTTTCGGCGACGAGCTGCGCCATCTCGCTTTCCACCGTAAGGACGTCGCGCATCTCGTTGTCGTATTTCTCTGACCAAATATGCCCGTCTGTTGTTCCACGGATCAGCTGGGCTATGACACGAATCCTGCTGCCGTCGCGAATGACTGACCCTTCAAGCACCACATCCACGCCCAGAATTTTTGCGATCTCAGGCACAGATTGTTGCGGATTTCTAAAGCGCATGACCGACGTATGGGAGGTGACCCGCAGCTCGTGGATTCCGGAGAGCCTCCCGATGAGCTCATCGGTGATCCCGTCCGCGAGGTATTCCTGCGCCGGATCGCCCGACAAATTCTGAAAAGGCAACACAGCAATTGACCGGATACTGGCGGGAGCAGTTGCGACGCGATGCTTGACGATGAGCCAAGTGGCAACCGTCAAACAGAGGCTAACAAGTCCGCCTAGAACAAACCGAAAAGCCGTTCTCTGCTTTTGAGTCCATGTTCGCTGGTTCCGTGCGTTCGCGGGTACTTCTATCTGGGGCTGCGGTTCTGAGGCGTTTGTCGGCAAACGGCCGCCGTCACCCCACGCTCTGAGTTCGCCTGGAATTGCGTATGCAGAACCACGCTTATCGTGCTGATACTTATGGACCGGCATCCCTTCAGTGTCCCTCTTCAGCCGTTGCAAGTCAGTGCGGATTTCGGACGCATGTTGATAGCGGAGGTTGCGGTCTTTCTCCAGCGCCTTATGGATGATGTCTTCAAGCTTCTCCGGGATCTCGCGATTAAAGCGAATAGCGGGCGGCGGATCGGAATCAAGAATGGCTTTGAAGATCAGGCCAGAGCTTTCACCATGAAACGGCAACACTCCCGTCGCCATTTCATAGAGAACCGCGCCGAACGAAAACAGATCGCTCCGTGCGTCCAGTTCCTTTGCGCGAACCTGCTCCGGAGACATGTACGCCACTGTGCCCAGCATCGCGCCAGTGCTGGTCAGATGCGAATCCGAACTCAGCATCTTCGTCTCCGCATCTACCTGACCGGGCGCAGTCGTAACTTTTGCCAGCCCGAAGTCGAGGATCTTTGCATCCCCGCGCCGCGTTATGAAGATGTTGGCGGGCTTGATGTCGCGATGCACAATGCCCTCGCGGTGTGCCGCCTCGAGCCCATCGGCAACCTCGATCGCAATGCGAAGCAGTTCCTCGCTTTCCATCGGACGGCCATCGATCTTCTGTTTCAGGCTTACGCCATCGAGAAACTCCATCACCATGAAGGCGCGGCCGTCTTCCTCGCCAACGTCGTGAAGGGTGCAGATGTTGGGATGGTTCAGGGCCGAAGCCGCCTGGGCCTCGCGACGGAAGCGCGCCAGGGCCTGCGCATCGAGAGCGACATCGTCGGGAAGAAATTTGAGGGCGACGAAACGATGCAGCCGGATGTCTTCGGCCTTGTAGACAACGCCCATGCCCCCGCTGTCGAGCCGGCGCAGGATCCTGAACCGCCCTGACACAGTCTCGGATGGATTGAAATTGCGAACAGACGAGGCAAGCAGTTGATGCACGGCGGCATTCATGCCTTCCGCGGTTGCACCCTGCCGCGAGTGCGCTTCGACGAGTGCGGCCAATTCCCGGCGCAGCTCCAGGTCATCTCCGCAGGCCGCGGCGATAAACGCCTCGCGCTCGGCCGGTGGCTTCTCGACCGCGGCATTGAAGAGCGGTTGCAGGCGCGCCCAGAGTTCCGGCGTCATAACACTCTCGCGACCGGGCTTACCGATTTGCCCGAGTCTGGCACGCGTTGAACGGTCGGAATCACAAGAGTCTCTCCGTTTGGGCTTTGAACCTGCCGGGATGCTTATTCGGCTCTTACGGCAATTCCTGAGTTGCTGTGGCCTCTCGGATTCCGTCCAATGTCGCCGCTCCCTGGGGGTGCCACCCCAACGACGAAGACCTGTCGTTGGGGACCCCGGATGGTCGCGTCGACCTGAGTGCAGCGGCTCCGGGATACAGTGACTCAGGAATTGCGATAGCCGCGGAGGGAAGAATGCTGAATGTGAATAAGATAGCGCAAACCAGCCTCGCGAAAACAATAGCGGGCTATACTGGCGTGGTTGCGGAGCGATGCGCAATGACAGACGGTGCGAAAGACGCCAGCCGTCCGCGGCCGGACCAGGGGCGCTCGGGCGAGGCCGAAATCAACGCCAGCATCTATAAGGAGCTGCGCAAGATTGCCGCCGTACGCATGCGCATGGAGCGCGGCAACCACACGCTGCAGCCCACGGCCCTGGTGCATGAGGCTTATATGCGGTTGGCCGATCAGCCCCACTCCGCCTGGCAGGACCGCGCGCGCATTCTCGGCCTCGCCGCTCAGGCCATGCGCCATATCCTGGTGGACCACGCACGCGCTCGCTCCGCGGGCAAGCGCGGCGCCGGAGCAGTAAATATCACGCTCGACGAGGGCATTCCGGCATCCAACAGCAATCTCGTCGATATCCTCGTTCTCGATGCGGCGCTGGACAGGCTCGCCGAGTTCGATTCCAGGCAGGCTCGCGTCCTGGAGCTCCATTACTTCGCCGGCCTGACCTTCGAGGAGATCGCTAAGGAACTTGGTGTCGCCGTTCGCACCGTCAAGAAGGACTCGAATATGGCCCGCGCCTGGCTGCGCCGGCAGCTGGACGGCTCCGCCTGAGCGAATCGGCTGGGCCCGAGTCTGAAAAGCCTGCGATTCTGAAAGCAAAGGCCCGGAGGGCGTGTCCCATCCGGGCCTTCTTTTGAATGGATGCGGTTATTTCAGCGCGAGCAAAACCCGCCCTTCGTCGCCGAGGCTTGCCTCTTCGACCCGGACTGTCCGCTCAAGCTTCGAAGGTCCGAACGACTTCTCGCACTCGCCGCGCCCGTCAAGGATCGCGCTGAGGAAATAGCGGTTACCGTACCGGTTGAAGACCAGTTTCTTTGCGGGGGCCGTGCTTCCCGAGGTGGTTGTCGCCAAAGCCACCGCGCTCCGATCCCGGTCCTCGCTGTACAGCCAGAACGAGAGGTCGTTTAGCGACTGCACGCGGTAGACGCCCGCCGGCATCAGAGTGGGCCCGGCGTGGAACGCGAAGGGTATGGTGACGGTCGATATCGCTTGAGCCGCGGCGGTGGAGACGGCCGCGCCCATCGTGGATGCCAGAAATGCGATCGCGATGATCCGCTTCATGGGTGTTTCTCCTTTGTGAAGGCATCTTTCCGATCGCCTTCACCCCATAAAGCGGAAAAAGTGGTCGCCCGGTGCACTCGCTGATTCGAGGTTGATTCGGATCTTAGTGATCGAACATTCTTGGCTTGATCGTGAAGTGACGATTTCAGGACAAATCGCTCATCGGCGATCCTTGGATCGAAACCTCCGCATCGGCGGCGAATCTTCCGGAACTCCAAAACTGGCCTCCACGCCGGTCGATTCGAGGGCTTCGGCCTGCGTGGCTCGAAGATCACGAAACGATTTCCCGAGGGAAATCGCGACTGCGATGAGCGATTGCTTGGCTCGTCGAACACTTCCTGCAAGCTCTCTGACGTGCAAGAGCAACTCGGTTCCGGTTGCGGGTCAGTGCTCCATCGGCGGGCCCGGTGTCCCGTCCGACCAGTCGTGCACCACGACGAAGAAAGTGGTCAGTCGCGCCTGCGGATCGTACGCCGCGAGCATGGGCGAGCCCGGCAGATTCGCTCCCCAGCTCTTGGCCACGTCGCCCGGCGCATAGAACATCACGTGCGGGTGCCAACTGTGGGCCCCATCGTTGATGTACTGCTCCTTCGACAGCATGTAGCACATGCTTCCCGGCGCCAGCGCCGGCAACTCCCCGCTGTCCAGCGCTGCAGCGATCGCCTGCGCGATCTCCGCCTTCGATTTGCCAGCCAGCACGAGCCGGGTCTTCTTCAGATAGAGCGCGGAAACGCTGCCGGCCGCCGCGGCATTGAAGCAATTGGGGGTGCGCGCTTTCGGATTCCAGAATTCCGGATGATCCGTGTCATGGGCCCAGGATCGCTCCACATAACAGAGAAAGCCGTTCGTGCCTTGCACGGCGGTCGTGTATCCCTGCCGTCCCAGCACCATCACGGTGGCACCGTCCGCGATCGAGGCCGGCGCCGCGCTGCGAGCCAGCGAGATCTCTGCATTCTCGTCCGCAATCAAGTACTGATCGATTGGCGCCATCTCCGGATAGGAACCCGACTGCGCTTGCGCCGGTTCGATGCCTCCCGGCACGACTGCCAGAGCCAGGAATACAAAAACGAAGATCGTTGCGGAATTTCGCATGCGATTCCCCCTCTCCAGAAACCCTTGAATTGTGCCATCAACAAAGTTGGGCACCTGCAAGGTCCGACTAAGCCGTGTCTTCCTTTTGCTGAAACAGCATCTC
>JASHTH010000089.1 GCA_030040655.1 Acidobacteriaceae bacterium
CGCCTCAGGATCCGCGGTGTAGTCGATCACCGGCAGGCTAATGCCGGCCGGGTTCGGCTTGATTTCCCTCGTGTCAAACGAGATGCGGTAGGGGGCGCCTTTCCATTTGGCCTCATCGCTGGGCGGCTTGGCCCCCTGGCCTCCGCAGCCTGCCAAAAGCGCCACCCCCCCAATGATCAACAAAATCCCTTTCCTCACGTCACCCTCCTCGTCCCGGTGAGATGACGAACATATTCTCCTTCCCCCTGCCCGGCCGGGTCTGTGATCGCCGTCGCAGGGGTTTCGGAGTGCATTCATGGGTCGAACACGGGAGATCGAAGGTTCCGGTTTGCCGGTGACTCGCCAATGGCGGTCGAACCATGGCGAGCCTTTGTGATCGCGAAGAAACACGGTCAGCGCGCCTGCAAAGAGCGAGACGTATCCCACCGCAAAACGTGGGGTGTTCCATGGCGTGACGGCGAACATCTCGCCTTCCAAAGGAGGACGGGGGCGAGAAACGTCTGGATGAACGACGGTTTTTGATCGCTCGCGGCGTATCGCACCCAGGCCTTGCTCATTTCTTTTTGGGGGCGCACGGTGTTCCCTCGGGTTCCGATGCCGGGATGACCTCGAATGACGGGATGCCCAGGATCCCCGTGCCTTGAACACTTTCACCCTGTAGGTTGATATCGAACGCTGAGGTATCGCTCCAGTCCAGCTCCTTACCGCCCTTAAAGCAGAATCCTGTAAATGGCAAGTCGACTGAGATGGGTCCCTCGGATGGCCCCACGCTGCAACCATCGGCGGCCGCCTCTCCGTTAGTGCCCTGGTATGCGATACGCCGAAATCGGCCGGACCGGGAACCGCAGCCTCTCTGCTAACGTATTCCCCGGCACGGACCGACGGCGCCGGCGGACGAAGACGCCCGCACAATTTCCGACAAGAGAGGACGCATGACCACCGATTTTCGAATCGCGCTACGCCAGTTGCGCAAGGCTCCGGGGTTCGCGGTGACCGCAATACTTACCCTGGCGCTGGCCATCGGCGCCAACGCCATCGTCTTTAGCGTGTTGAACGCGATTGTGCTGCACCCGCTCAACCTTCCCCAGTCCGAGAGCCTCTTCACGGTGCAGCGAAGTTTCGAGCGAGGAGAAACCCCGTCGCAGTCCTATCCCGACTTTCTGGATCTCGAGCGCAGTAACCGCAGCTTCGAATCCCTGTTCTCCGTTTGCATTCAGGGCCCCGTGGGGCTCGATTCAGGCACGGGCAATCCGGCCGTCGTGTGGCCGTACCTGATCAGCGGCAACTACTTCGATGCGCTGGGAATTCAACCGTTTCTTGGCCGGTTCATCCATGCCTCCGACGAGCACGGGAAAAACAGCGTTCCCTACATCGTCCTGAGCTACGACTATTGGCGCACTCACTTCAACGGCGATCGCGGCGTGGTAGGCCGCGCCATCGAGCTCAACAAGCACCCGTTAACGATCATCGGCGTGGCGCCGCCGGATTTCCGCGGCACCGAGCTCTTTTTCGCGCCCGATTTTTTTCTGCCTCTGGTTGACCTGCCGCAGGTCTGGGGATGGGACCCGATCAACGAACGCGGAGACCACTTCACGTGGGTCGCAGGACACCTCAAGCCCGGCGTAACGCCTGCCGCGGCGACCGCGGACCTCAATACCATCGCCGCAACGCTGGCCAAGGCGTATCCCAAAGACGATGACGGTCTGAAGTTCTCCCTGGCGCGGCCGGGCCTGGTGGGCGACACTCTGGGCCGGCCGGCGCGCGCCTTCATGGCCGGAGTGATGGGACTCGCGGCGCTCATCCTGCTGGCTGCCTGCGCCAACCTGGGTAGCCTGTTCGCCGCGCGCATCGCCGATCGCTCGCGCGAGCTCGCGGTGCGCATGGCCCTGGGGTCGCGCCGCAAGCTCATTTTGCGCCAACTCTTCACCGAGGCGTTGCTGGTCTCAGTGACCGGAGGAGTCTTGGGCATCGCTTTCGCCGTAGTGATTCTCCGCGTGCTGAGCGTGTGGCGGCCGATTCCCGACATCCCCATCAACGTGCCCGTCAATCCCGACATCAGAACCTACGTTTTCGCGCTGCTGCTGGCGCTCGTCGCCGGCTTCCTCTTTGGCCTGGTGCCGGTCCGGCAGATTCTGCGCGCCGACCCCTGGCAGATCATCCGCTCGGGATCCACGAGTATGCGGATGCGGCGCTTTACCCTGCGCGACGCCCTGCTGGCCCTGCAGATCGCAATTTGCGCCGTCCTCGTAACTTCTTCGCTGGTGGCGGTGCGCGGCCTGGCGCGCTCGCTGGAGAGCAGCTACGGAGTGCAACCGCAGGGCGTGATGCTGGCCAGAGCCGATCTCCACATGGCGGGCTACGACGGCGATCGGAGCACCCAAATGGAGCGCAAGATGCTCGATGTGGCTGCAGGCATCCCGGGCGCAACCTCGGCGGCCTATGCCGACTGCCTGCCGCTCAGCATCGGAGGCAATGACTCGAGCGTCTTCAGCGACACAACCTCCGACTTCCGGCCGACCAACTCCGTGGCCGATGCCCAGCAGTTCAACGTCTCAGGGGACTACTTCCGCGCCGCCGGGACGGCGTTCCTTGCGGGACGGACCTTTACGCTGAACGACGACAGCAAAGCGCCCACGGTGGCCGTCGTCAATCGCGAATTTGCGCGCAAGGTCTTTGGCAGCGTCGAAAAGGCGATCGACGGCCACTTCAAGGTCTGGGGAGGCACGCGGGTTCAAGTGGTCGGCGTAGTCGAAGACGGCAAGTATGAGACGCTGACCGAAGATCAGCAGCCGGCCATGTTCTATTCGTTCCTGCAACAGACCAGGAGCAGCCTGTGGATTCTGGTGCGCTCGAACCGCGATCCGGAAGAGATTGGCGCGGCCATGCAGCGCAAGTTGCGCAGCATCGATACTTCCCTGCCGGTGGAGATCAAAACCTGGACCAGCGAACTGGATTCGGCGCTCTTCGCCGCTCGCGTGGCCACTGTGGCGCTGGGCGTGCTGGGCCTGCTGGGCGCGATGCTCGCCATCACCGGCATCTTCGGCATGGCGTCTTACGTGGTCAGCAAGCGGCTCCGCGAGCTAGGCATTCGCGTGGCCCTGGGGGCAAATCACCGCAAAGTGTTGGGCGCCGCGCTGGGGCGCGCCGTGCGCCTGCTGGCCGTCGGCTCTGCGGCCGGCATGGTTCTGGGACTGCTGGCGACGCGCGTGCTCTCCCTCATCGTCTACCAGGCTTCGCCCAGAGATCCGATGGTGCTGATGGGGGTTGTGGTCACCATGCTGGGCGTCGGCCTGGTGGCTGCTTGGATCCCGGCGCGGCAGGCGCTCGCCGTCGACCCGATGGTCCTGCTGCGCGAAGAATAAGCGGCTCTTGGCCGCGTGGTTTTACACCTTCTTCGGGTGCCCCAGGTCCGGGGCCCCTGGGCGACCGGTTTTGTCGCCTGGGGTGGAGATTCGTGTTTTCGGACCTGGGAAACCATGATCGATGGCACGAATTCATGCGGTCAGCGACCTAGCTCGAGCCGAACGCCAAAAGACGCCCGTCGCAGTCCTTCACCACAAACTCCCGCGACTGCCAGGGCGTGTTGGCAAGCTCCCGGGTGAACTCCACGCTTTTGGCCGCGTACTCGGCATACAGTGCGTCCACGTCTTCGACATTGAGGTATGCGTCGAGCAGCTCGTCGGCGTATTTGTCAGGATTGGCGGTGGG
>JASHTH010000682.1 GCA_030040655.1 Acidobacteriaceae bacterium
CCACCACCTCCGGCTGGGGCCCCGAGCGCACTGCAGCTGCCTGGCTAGTGCTGATGAAGCGTCTTGGATACGAGCAGTTTGTGGCGCAAGGCGGCGATTTGGGTGCAGGTGTCTGCACTTCGATGGCCAAGCACGCACCTCCAGAATTGCTGGGAATTCACACTAATTTTCCTGGGACCATTCCATCCGACATTGCGAGAGCGCTACAGTCTGGCGATCCACCACCAGCGGGCCTGTCCGCCGACGAGAGACGAGCCTACGAAGAGCTGACCATCCTGTATGCGAAGAAACGTGCCTATGCACAAATGATGGCGACTCGCCCGCAAACGCTCTACGGATTAGCGGATTCCCCCGTCTGCCTGGCGGCGTGGCTCTTTGACCACGGTGACGGTTACGGCCAGCCGGCAGCGCCGATTACCTCGGCTGTGCTCGGGCGTGTGGTCAATGGATATTCGGCAGGCGATCTCACGCGGGACGATGTACTCGACGACTTCACACTCTACTGGCTGACGAACACAGCGGTATCTGCGGCTCGTTTCTATTGGGAGAGTCACTTCAGTCTTTATAACGCCGCCAATGTTTCCATACCCGCTGCTGTAAGCGTCTTCCCGGGCGAGAACTATCAAGCCCCGCGAAGTTGGACCGAAAAAGCTTACAGCAAACTCATTTACTACAACCAGGTCGACAAAGGCGGGCACTATGCGGCGTGGGAACAGCCGCAACTGTTTTCGGAAGAGGTTCGCGCGGGCTTCAGATCACTGCGTTCCAATGCGGCAAGGCCAGCAGCATGAGTGCAATCGGATGTTCTTAAAGCAGCAGAGCTGCGATGGCTCTCGCGTATTGACTCCGTGAAAAGATGAGGAATCAGGGAGGAGACTTATGTCCCATCATTTCGATATCAGGCTTGCGAAGGAAGATCCCAGCCTCAACCTCTGTGACTTCTATCTATTTGAGGGTCCTTCGGGCAAGACGGTGATGGCGATGACCGTCAATCCAGATGTCGGCTTGTCGGCTCCAGATACCCTTCATCCCGAAGGGCTCTACGCGTTCCGGTTCGACCTGAACGGAGATGCGAGGGAAGAGGTTACGTTCAAGTTCAGGTTTGGTACACCACGACACAGAGGTGAGACTGAGCATACTCACATTCAACCGTTCGAGGTGCGGAGGGCGACAGGTGACGATGCTCTCCGCGGCGACGGCGGACAAACTCTGGTCGAGGGCGAAACCGGTTCCGTCGTGACTGCTTCGGATCTGCGTGCGTATGTTGGGACTGCCCCGGATGTATTTGCGGCCAATGCCGGATTCCGCACATTGATGTCAGTTTTCTACAACGACCGCCGCTACGACGCGAACGCCCTTCTGCATCAGCAGAATCCTTTCGCGAAGCGAAATGTTACCGCGATTGTGCTTGAAGTGCCGAGCGAACTGATTGGGGAGGGAAAAATCCACGCCTGGGTGACGATCTCCCTCTTTGGCCACGCGCCGGAGGTGCAGGTTTCGCGCTGGGGCCTGCCGATGGTTACGCATATCTTCCTCAGCGATCCAAGTGACCCGGAGGCCAGAGAACAATTCAATGCCTCGGTTCCTTCTGAAGACTTTGAGCGCTTCGCGAAGTCGATTGCGGACCTTGCTGAGAAGATGGCGACCTATGCGGGTTCGGCGTCGAATCCGGCCGAGTACGGAAGACAGATTGCGGAGCGGCTTTGCCCGAATACTTTGCCTTACGAGCTTGGAACACCGGCGGCGTTTGGGGTGGGCAGATTCAACGGACGCGCACTGGGCGACGATGCGATGGATGTGATGTTGACGCTGGCGACCAACACGCCAATTGCCGATGGCCTTGCTCCGGACCGCGGACGCATTCGCGAGGATTTCCCGTATTATGGAGCGCCTTTTAAGGCGGAAGAGCAGGCAGGTGTAAGACCGATGCTGCGCCCGGCTAAGATCCCTGCAGGAAGCGGCGTCTGAGAATGGGGTTGGCAATCAAGGTGTTTTTTGTGGGCGGCTGCCATTCGGAATCGTACCGGTGCTCGCTTTGGGCGACGATTGCAAGCCAGGACGCGGAACGGCCTCGCTGCCCTCGCTCCTTGAGCGCTATGTGTACGACCGTCATCGCCACGAGACAGGAGTCAACAATGAGCGCGAAAGAATTAAACAAAAACGAAGAGACAAAAAACACCAACATTGCAGATCTCGATATGAAGCTCGAGGTTGTCGTCGTTCCCGTTTCGAATGTCGACCGCGCAAAAGAATTCTACTCGCGGCTTGGATGGAGGCTAGACGCTGATCGCGCTGTCGGTGACAACTTTCGGTTGATCCAGTTCACGCCTCCCGGTTCCAGCAGTTCAATCCAATTCGGTGTGAACCTCACATCAGCCGCCCCCGGTTCAGCTCAGGCCTTGCACCTTGTAGTCTCCGACATCGTCGCCGCGCGTCAGCAGGTTGTCGCACGGGGCATCGACGCGAGCGAAGTATTTCACTGTGCAAACGGAACAGGCTGCAGGTTTTCGGGCGTTGACATCCGCGTCAGCGGGTTACACCCGGAGCGTCGCAGTTACGCATCCTTCGTTTCGTTCCAGGATCCGGACGGCAACGGCTGGTTGCTCCAGGAGGTCACGGAACGGCTACCGGGGCGAGTTTAAAGCCTTTCTGCATAGCATCGCAGCCGTTACGGAGAACTGGACGAGATCGCTACGCTACTGGCTCTTATGGTGTCGCCCGAGGCAAAGTGGATGACCGGGTCCTCGGTTTGCATGGACAGCGGCGAAGTGAAGGATGTTTGATCGGCGCGGTCTGCAACAGGCGAAAGGCAAATGGAAATGAAGGAGAACGATCAATGAGCGCAACGGGGCAACCGGAAGAGTACGATCTTGTGATTCTTGGCAGCGGAGCCGGCGCAAAGTTGCTCGCCTGGACGTTTGCCCAACGCGGCCAGCGCGTAGTGACCATCGAGCGCAAATACGTCGGCGGCGCCTGCCCGAACATCGCCTGCCTGCCGAGCAAGAACGTCATTCACACCGCGCAGGTCGCTCATTATGTGCGCAACAGCGAAGAGTTTGGCGTCACTGTGGAGGGTTTCTCGGTCAAAATGCGTGCCGTGCGGGAACGGAAACGCCGCATGGTGCAGGGACTGGTCGATCAGCATCTCGATCTGTACCATAGCAGCGGCGCTGAGCTGATCATGGGCACGGGGCGTTTTGTCGCACCCTGCACAATTGAGGCAACGCTCCACGACGGAACAAAACGGCTGCTCCGCGGAACGAACGTCGTGATCGGCACGGGCACGCATGCCGATGTGGATGACACTCCTGGTTTGCGCGAGGCGCAGCCGCTAACGCACGTAGAAGCTCTGGAGCTGGACGTAGTCCCCGAACATTTGATCGTGCTTGGCGGCGGTTACGTGGGCCTGGAGTTTGCCCAGGCCATGCGGCGTTTCGGCAGCAAAGTCACTGTTGTCGATCGCAACCATCGCTTGTTGCATCGCGAGGATGAGGACGCCACCGATGGGTTGCGAAGTCTCTTTGAAGATGAAGGGATTCATCTCGCACTCAACGCCAAAGTGCAGAATGTCTCGGGGACATCCGGCCAATCTGTGCGCCTTTCGCTACTGAAAAATGGCGCCGAACAGACCATTGAAGGCTCACATTTGCTGGTCACCGGTGCACGCACCCCAAACACCAGAGATATCGGCCTCGAACTCGCTGGCGTGGAACTGACGCACCAGGGATTTATCAAGGTAAACGAGCGCCTTGAGACTACCGCATCCGGTGTATGGGCGGTTGGAGAAGTCGCCGGGAGTCCGCACTTCACTCACATCAGCGAAGATGATTTCCGCGTGGTTCGTGACAATATGCTCGGAGGCAATCACGTGACAACGGGCAGGCAGGTGCCGTTCTGTCTCTTCACTGATCCAGAGTTTGCCCGTATCGGACTTAGCGAGACTGAAGCAAAAAGGCAAGGCATTGCGTACCGGTTGTTCAAAGTTCCCATGGCTGCGGTCTTCCGTGCCCAGAGTTTGATGGAAACGCGCGGGCTCCTCAAGTGCCTTGTTGAGCGCGAAAGCGACAAGATCGTCGGCTTTGCTGCCTTCGGCGTCGGCGCCGGCGAAATCATGGGATGTGTGCAGATCGCAATGCTCGGCAATTTGCCCTACACCGCGCTGCGGGAGGCGGTCTTGGCGCATCCCACCATACCTGAGGGTCTGATATCGTTGTTTTCCGCGGCCGCATCTTAGTTGCCTGTTCTGGCTGCCTTCTAGGCATCTGAAAGGCGATTGCTCATCCAACACGCTGGACTTACCGTGAAGGGATTTGCAAATGACAAACAACACTTCGACTGCACTTGTCACCGGAGGAACGGGCGGAATCGGACTCGCGACCGCCCGGAAACTGGCTCAACTTTGGATTCATGTTCTGGTGGTGGGACGAAATGCAGGGCGCGGAAAGAAGGCGGTGAACGAAATTCGCGCCGGCCTGCGACATGCGGTTCGCCAGCAGGCAAAACGCGGTGTTCGGCCAACCCGAGATCGGCGTCGGGCTCGTTCCCGGCGGCGGAGCGCTGGAATGGCTTCCGCGCCTCGTCGGCCGCTCGCGCGCACTTGAGATCGTGCTCAGTGGGGACGATTTCGATGCGGAGATCGCCGAGCGCTATGGCTGGGTCAATCGCGCGCTCGACGACGGCGAGCTGGACTCGTTTGTCGATGCGCTGGTCCGGCGCCTGGCCTCGTTTGACCATGAGACCCTTTCCGCTGCAAAGGCCCAGGTTAATCGGTTCGGGACGCCGACAGCTACCGAGCTTCAGTCGAGCAACGACCTGCTTTTCCCACTTCTGGCGTTGCCCAATGCACAGGCACGCCGCGCGAAGATTCGCAATATCGGTTACGGCGTTCGAAGCGACTTCGAATTGAACTTCGGCCGTTACCTGCCTTCATTCGGGCAGACCGACGACACAGTCACGTAGCCCGGCTGATCGTCGCCTCGAATTTCTGGCCATGTCGATGTTCCCGCGACCCTGGAGCGCAAAGCTGGATGTAGATGGCCTTGCTTCGGCGAGTGTGCGGTTCCCGATGTGCCGGCTCTGGATGGGCGGTTGATCGCCGAGTCGCCCAATGACGCAAGATTTCTATCGGCAAGTCGGTCAATGTTTACAAATCCAATCCATTTGGACGTAAAGCGGCCTTCGAGGACAAGTGATTTCCGCCGATTGACTCGCTTCGACTTTCTCGCCGAGCGCATAATCGCCAAGCGTGTTTCCGTTACCGCAGCATCTTCGGACTGATGGACGACCGTGATTTTGACCCGCTCGGGTATTCGGGTATATTGACGGACCCACACGTGCGATCTTCGGCCGCAACTATGCGGCTAAACCGGACGTGCTGGTCGAGCGGCTTAGAGGAGACGAGCTCATCGAATTCGCAGGGTAGGTTTTGGAAATCTTGGCGAGAGCGACGGGACTCAAACCTGCGGCCTCCTGAGTGACGGGCGGGCGTTCCATCCAGCAGATCACTGCCGCCGCAAAGCAGCACCCTCCGCGAATAGAAATTCAGATTGACCAGCTTGGAATGCGACTTCTTTTCCCGTGTCGTCTTTAGGAGATGATGACTCTGCCTGCAACCGCAGCTGGAGGTCAACATGCAGAATGGGAGCGTCGTGCGACGAAACCGCAAGAAGCACGGGGATATTTGGCAATTTCGCTGGTGGGAGAAGACATCCGATGGAAGGAGAATCTATCGAAGGAAGCAGATCGGAACAGTTGATCAGGTTCCTGATCTGGAATCGGCGTGGAAAGCAGCAAGGTTGCTGGTGCCAGACCTGAATGCACGAAAGCAGAAAGCAGTATCGGTTTGCATGACGATCGCACAGCTCTGCAGCCATTTTGAACAGCGAGAATTGTGTCTCACGAACACGTGGCGAAGCTACTCGACCAAGAGCATCTACAAGGTCTACTTGAAGCGATGGATCATTCCGAAATGGAGTGACCACTTTTTGAGCGATATCCGGACCATAGAGGTCGAATCCTGGCTCCAAAGCCTCACTATCGCAAGGAGCACGTGCGCCAAGATCCGCAATGTCATGTCTGTATTGTTCAATCACGCATGCAGATATGAATTCTTCGATGGAAACCCAATTAAATTCGTCCGTCAGAGCGCAAAGCGACGGTTCCCGCCGATAGTGCTCACTCCAGCGGAAATCAGGACGCTTTTGGAAGGGCTGAAATCTCGCGAGAGAACTCTCGTACTCATCGCAGCATCTACTGGCATTCGACAAAGCGAGTTATTCGCTCTGAAGTGGGGCGATATCAATTTCTCGGCCGGAGCCATGAATGTTGCCCGTTCGATCGTTCACGGTTTCGTGGGACCGTGCAAAACGGAATCCTCGCAAAAGCCTGTACCGATTCATCCCCTCGTGGTCGAAGCTCTTCTCAAGTGGAGATCGCAGTCGCCATATTGCCGTCCAGACGATTGGGTCTTTGCCAGCCGGCATAGCCATGGACAACTGCCTTATTGGGGACAAACAATTCTCCAAAAGTATTTGAGGCCGGCAGCTCGAAGGTTGGGCATAGAGAGGCGATTCGGGTGGCACACGTTTCGGCACACCTACTCGACGCTCTTGAGAAGCGTTGGCACCGAATTCAAGGTAATGCAGGAACTGCTGCGTCATTCAACGATACGATCAACGCTGGATGTGTACACGCAGGCAATCACGCCTGCAAAACAGAGTGCACAAGCGGCGGTCATGTCGTTTGTGTTCTCTTCTCAGTGAGATCGGCAAGCATATATAAGGATGTCGAACGAGTCAGGTTTTGGGTGCAACTGGGTGCAAAATGCACCCAGTTTGCACCCATTTTCAGTGATTCGCTTCGCCAAAATCATTCCGTAAGTCTTTTGGAATGTATGGCGGGGACGACGGGGCTCGAACCCGCGACCTCTGCCGTGACAGCGACATTTGACCCCGGACCGCAAATACATGCGGACTTCTTCTGCCGATCAATCTGATCGATTGGCCTCGTTAACCCTCATTCCATCCACTTGGCGCGTTCCGCTACTAGCTTGGCGCGTTCTGCTAATGACTGAGAGGCATTGTGTGCCTATGCTAGGTGCAAGATCAGGCTGGCGCCGCGCCCAATAGGCGCAAATTCGCTGTCGGCCAGAAGCGGGCTTTAATGCGAAACGTAATTGGCATTGCGTTGACTGTGCTCTTAACCGCGCCGGCTTTGGCGCAGCATTCCCTCGACAAAATCTGGGAAACCGAGCCGGTGCTGAAATTCCCCGAATGCCCGGTCCTGGAGCCCGGAGGAAAGTTCCTGTATGTAAGCAACACCGGCGGCGGCCCGATGGACAAAGCGGGCAAGGGCTCGATCGTCAAGGTGGGACTGGACGGGAAGCTGCTCCAGGCCGGTTGGGTGACTGGATTGGATGCGCCGAAAGGAATGGCGCAATCCGGCGGTCTGCTCTATGCAGCGGACCTCGACCAGGTCGTGGTCGTCGATGAGAAAAAGGCCGCGATCGTGAAGCGGGTTCCCATTGCAGGAGCCCGGCTGCTGCACAACCTCGCTATCGATTCTCAAGGCATCGTCTACGTCAGCGATATGTTCGGCGGCAAGGTGTATGCGATCAAGGGAGATGAGGTAACGACCTACCTTGACCAGCTGAACATGCCGGCGGGACTGCTGTTCTCCGGCACAGACCTCTACATCTTTACCGGAGATGGGCTGCTGAAGTTCGACGCCGCGAAGAACAAGACCACGGTCTCGAAAGGGATGGATGGGCGCGCGAACGGGCTGGTGATCATCAGGGATCACGAGTTCATTGCGACCAGCTGGGGCGGCTACGCGTACTACGTGAATGCAGATGGGTCAAACCAGTTGCTGCTCGATACCAGCGCGCAGCGTATTGCGGCCGGGATCAATCTCTACGACGCGAAGACCAACACGATGTACATGACCACCGACGAACACAACGTTCTCATCGCATTCCGCGTGAAATGAGGCCGCGAGTTTGCTATGCCGATTCGAAAAACATTGCAGATTGTTGCGGTAGCGGCGATGGTGTTTGCCTCGACGCCGCACACCGCGCGGCTGCTGGCGAAAGAGGGCGCTGCTGTTGTGTTGGGTGCCCGGCGCGCTGACCGCCTGCAGTCATTAGCGGATGAAATCACAAAGGCTGGTGGCAAGGCGCTCGCCGTCGTCACCGACGTAACCGATTTCAATCAGGTAAAGGCTTTAGTCGATAAGGCAGTTGAGAAGTTCGGCCACGTTGATGTCGTCATCAATGATGCCGGCCTGATGCCGCAGTCGCCGCTCGACCGCCTCAAGATCGAAGATTGGAATCGCACCATCGACGTGAACATCAAAGGCGTGCTCTATGGGATTGCCGCTGCGCTCCCGCACATGCAGCGCCAGAAATCGGGACACATCATTAATGTGTCCTCTGTGACCGGCCACAAGGTGATGCACAGCGGCGCAGTCTATGCGGCCACCAAGCACTCAGTGAGAGCGCTCTCCGAAGGACTGCGCCTTGAAGTGAAGCCCTACAACATTCGCACTACTGTGATCTCACCCGGAGCGGTCGCCACTGAGT
>JASHTH010000683.1 GCA_030040655.1 Acidobacteriaceae bacterium
CGAAGTGATCCTCTTCCAGTCGCTCAACGACGCCGACCTGATCCAGATCGTCGAGCTGCTGGTGCAGCAGTTGAACGCCAACCTGGCGCAGAAGGCGATCACGATTTCGGTGACCGAGGAAGCCAAGAAGTGGATCCTGGAGAAGACGCTCGTCGACCGCAGCTACGGCGCGCGGCCGCTGCGTCGCGCCTTGCAGCGCTACATCGAAGACCCGCTGTCGGAGGCGATGATCGCCGGCCAGATACCGACGCGGCCGGCGTTTCTCGAGGTCTACCTCGACGCCAACCAGCTCTTCTATCGCCCGGTAAGCGCGGATGAGTCAGGCGGCGAGGAAAAAGCGGCGGGGGTTGCGCTGATCAGCAACTGATGCTGTTGTATCCATCTGTCAAAAGCCCTCGGCGCAGTGCCGGGGGTTTTTTGTTGCCAATGCAGCAAACGAGGGCCGGGCTACTGCGCATGAAGAACGCGCGCAGGTACGGCCTTCGTTGATTCGAATTCAGGCCTGGCGCGAGATGCCGATGGCGGTGATATCGTCGTTCTGGCCGAATTGCTGCGCCGCGTCGGCGAGAGCTTTGGCCGACGCACCGTCGCGCAGGAGGGACTCGACCCGGGAAAATCCGAAGATCTCCCCCTGCGCGTCGCGGGATTCGGGTATGCCATCGGTGAGCAGGACCACGCGATCGCCGTCTCGCATTTCCAACCTGGTCTGCCGATAGGATTCGGTCTCATTGAGCCCCAGCGGTATCGATCCGGGAAGTTCCATCTCCTTCCCGTTCAGGTAGGGTGGCTGGTGGCCGGCGGTGGACAACGTGAGCCTCCCGCCTGCCTCGAGACGGACGGCAAGACAAGTGGTCGCAAGGCACGTTTCCAAGCTGCCGCGCATGCGGCCGTGAAGACGGCGGTTCAGTTCGGCGAGGATCTCCCCGGGCTCTTCGGTGAGGAGGCTGACGGCGCCCAACATGCCGACGATCGTGGAGACCATCATGGCGGCGCGCAGGCCTTTGCCGCTGACATCGCCGATGACGACAAGGCTGTTGCCGCTTTTGAGCGGGACGACTTGGAAGAAGTCGCCACCCACTTCGGCGGCAGGACGGTAGACGCTGTCCATCGTGTAACCGGGAACGGAGGGCAGATCTTCGGGCACCAGCACGCGCTGCACTTCACGGGCAGCGGCCATCTCGCTTTCGAGCGTGGCCTTTTCGGTCTCGGTGCGGTAGTAACGCCGCGCTTCGCGGATCGAGACGTGGATCAATCCTATGTAGCCCACAGTGACGCAGACAATGATGGCGATTCCAACCCAGGTGATCCGCTCGTGCAGGCGGCCGGTTGCGGCAGCACTGAGAGGAACGGGCAAGGGAACGTCGGGAAACCGGTTTGCCAGCCAGCTCATGACCAGGATCTGCACGACCATGAGAGGGATAAACGCCTTCCACCATTTGTTGCGCAAAATGACGCCGCCGGCCGCATAGCCCATGGCGAACAACCCGCTGAGCACGACCGAAGCCGCAAATCGCGGAGCCGGTTGCCGGCCCAGGTCGATCACATCGCCGGCAAAGCCGATCCCGGCGAAGATGAAGAAGACGGCGAGCAGGAAGACGATTCGTGTTCTGAGGGGGGTGGTGCGCCACGGGCTGGGGCGATTCATTGTTTGCAGTTGTCCTCCGGTTCGGCACAGGGGACCGTCCGTCTCATCGGGTGCCGGCACTTGACGATGCGAGATTCGTTTGGATTGTACTCCGTGGCTTCAGTGGCCGCAGAACTTACGAAGCGATCTGCCCACGCGCGACACCGAATGAGCAACCGAATACTCGCGGTGATAGCATGTGAAGGCATTGCGAGGAGTTCCGATCCATGACGCCGGCCGCACAGATCGATTCGCTCACCGCCGAACAGATCAGCCAGCTCACCCGCGAAACCAACTACGGCACGTGGCGATTCCAAAAGACGTGGAAGCCGCTTTATATTGCCGATGCCGAGGGCTGCTGGTTTACCGACGGCACGGGCAAGCGCTATCTCGACTTCAGCTCGCAATTGATGTGCGTGAATCTGGGCCACAAGAATCCGCGCGTGATAGAAGCGATCGCCGAGCAGGCGCGGGAGCTGGCGTTTGTGGGGCCTGTTTATGCGACGGCAGCGCGCGCACGGCTCAGCGCCAAGCTGCTGGAAGTGCTGCCCGCAGGTCTCGAGAGATTCTTTTTTGCGACCAGCGGCACCGAGGCCAACGAAGCGGCCTTCAAGATCGCGCGCATGGTGACGGGCAAGAGCAAGATCATCTCGCGCTATCGCTCCTATCACGGCTCGACGATGGGCTCGATCGCCGTGACGGGCGACCCGCGGCGCTGGGCGATGGAGCCGGCGGGCAAGGGCGGCGGCGTGGCCTTCGCGCCCGAAGTCAACTGCTATAAGTGCCCCATCAAACATGCCTACCCGAGCTGCGGCGTGGCCTGCGCCGACTATGTCGAGCACATGATCGAGAACGAGAGCGACGTGGCCGCAGTGATTGTGGAGACGGTCGTCGGCACCAATGGCGTGCTCATTCCTCCGCCCGAGTACTTCCCCAAGCTGCGC
>JASHTH010000684.1 GCA_030040655.1 Acidobacteriaceae bacterium
CACGAATGCAATGGACCGGCGTGGGATGAACGAAGAGGATGAACGGTCGGAAAGTTGGCCATACGATGATAGGCAAAGATCAAGTCGCCTTTTTGCTTCCAATGGTAGCCGGCTCAATCGCTGCACTCTGCACAATTCTGATTCACTCGGTGACTTTGGGGGTGACCATTCGCTTTTTTCGCCGCGAGAGGAGGCTAGGACGTGTAGGAACAGTAGTCTCACTCAATCTTGGAGTATTTGTGCTGGCGATTTCATTCGCCTTCGTTGCCCACTTGACTGAAATTGCATTGTGGGCTGCCTTGTTCGTGATGTGCGGGGAATTCAAATCCTTCGAGCTAGCCTACTACCACTCCGCTGTCAACTACACGACCTTGGGTTATGGGGATTTGATCATGACGCCGCGGTGGAAGCTTTTGGGCCCGTTTGAAGCGGCCGACGGAGCGCTGATGTTTGGTGTTTCCACTGCGATGATCTTCGCCGTCGCCCAGCGCCTAATGCGCGCCAAATTTGCTGATCTGTAGAGATCGACCGAACTCAGATTGTGCGACGCAGACATCGGCGCACCGTGACCCGGCAGCGAGAATCAGAAACGCAATGGGCACAAAGGTGCGTTCGTTCCGGCCTGCCTTCTGGATCATTAGAAATCTAAAGTGCGGACAGTCGGTAATCAGCTGCGTATGCCGTCTGACTCTGTTCTTCATCTTTAGCCCCCGGACTGCGCTCGAACCCTGCCACCGGGCCGCATCGTTGCCGCTACCTTTTCGACATTCTCCGCACCTCCGTAATAAACCAATCCCGGAAGATGCGCCACTCACTGTCAGGTCAGGCCGGTATGCACCAGCGTGTTGCCACGCTGCTCGTGGTCACCGATTTGTAGGTACGCTCGCGGCGGCTTCAATACGTTAGTGCAGTGGCGACTTCTTTACAAAACATTTAATCTGTCGTCCTTTTTGACCTTGACCAAAGGCGTGGGCGTATGATGGATGCACGATCGGTAGCGGGTGCATTCCCTCCTGGGTTGTGCGGACATCGTTTTCCCCCGAACCGGCTCAGGACCCGCGGTCGAAATTTCAAGCGGGCCCACATTCCAAATCATCTCCGGATAAAAGGTATGTCTGCCTCAGCAGACGTATCAGGGCGCACAGCACCTCGTCCCAATCACGATTCTTGTTCGAGCTGACCTCTAGGGAGGAATCGAAAATGACCAGGACCGCTCCACCAATCTCTTTAGCGGGCTCTCAACTTGGCGAGGTTCGCCACATTTGCGCGTTCTTCTCAAACGAGGATGAAGAATATCGTGTGCTGCTTCCACTCATTAAAGAGGGACTTGAACGCGGTGACAAGGCCATTCAAGTCGTAAATCCCCAACAGCGGGAGGAGCATCTGCGTCGACTGGCATCGGCGGGAATCGACTCGGGGAGCGCCCTGCGGACAGGGCAATTGGAAATCAAGATCAACACCGAAGCGTACCTTCGCGATGGCAAGTTCGATCAAGACCGGATGCTTGAGACTTTCGAAAAACTGGCGTCAGGCAACGCGCCGGGCGGGTATCCGCTCAGTCGCATTGTGTGTCGGATGGATTGGGTAGTTGGAGACCAGTCCCGCCTGGAGAACGTCATTGAATTTGAGTCGCGCGTAAATGAGGTATGGAACCGGCATGACGATGCAGTTATCTGCACCTACCACCTCTCTCAATTCAGCGGGGACGCGGTAATCGACATCATGCGCACCCATCCGATGGTTATTATTGGCGCCACTCTGCAGCAGAATCCGTTCTTCATGCCGCCAGAGGAGTTTCTCCGCGAATTCCGCGGACGGCGGTCTTGATGAACAATCCCCAGAAGAGTAGGGCCAGCATGCGCCAGCCAACGAATCTTGGGGCTGAAGTAAAACGGCTGCAGCGCTGCATGAACGATCTAGTCAGCCTCCTTGCGCTCCCTGCGATGTGGAGCGGCGGCGAGCCATCGCAGATTATTCATGCTCTGGTCGACGCGCTGCTGGGTATGCTCCAGCTCGATCTCATCTATGTGCGGTTCAAGGAAACGGACGGTCAAGCGCCGATCGAGATCGTTCGCTTCGCTCAATCGCAAAAGCCGACGGCCGAGCCGCGCCAGATCGGCGAGGTGCTCGACTCCTGGCTGGGGGCCGACGCTCGGGAATGGCCTGCGCTGCTGCGCAAGCCTTTGGGAGACCGTGAGATCTCGATTGTGCCCTTGAGACTGGGGCTGCATGGTGAATCTGGCTTAGTCGTAGCCGGGTCAGAGCGCGCCGATTTTCCGCGGCAAACCGAGAAACTTCTTCTGAGCGTAACGGTGAATCAGGCGTCCATCGGCTTGCAAGAGGCATGCCTCCTCATCGAACAAAAGCGAATCGCAGGCGAGCTAGATCGACTCGTCGCTCGACGAACGACAGAACTTGGCCAGGCGAACGATGAGCTGCGAAAGGAAATTGCCGACCGCAAGCGCGCCGAGGAAGATCTGAGACGTAGCGAAGAAGAGCATCGCGTGATTGTCGAAACTGCCAGCGACGCCATTGTAAGCATTGATGACAAAGGGTCGATAGTGTTTGCCAACCGTGCCATCGCGACGCTTTTTGGCTACGATCCGATCGAACTGACCGGAAAACCCTTAACCCAATTGATGCCTGAATACATGCGGGAGCTGCATGAGGGCGGCTTCAAAAGATATTTGGCTACCGGTGAGCGGCATATAAACTGGCAAGGCACCGAACTTACCGCTCTTCGTAGAAATGGGGAGGAGTTTCCTGTAGAAGTCTCATTCGGCGAACTAACCAGAGACGGCCGTAAGATATTCACGGGGTTTCTACGGGATATTAGCAAGAGAAAGCAGGCGGAGATAGCGCTCCGCGCGGCGATGGAAGAGCGAACACGCATAAGCGCATTCCGGGAAGAGATCGGCATGGCTCTATCGCATCAAGAGGACTTGAGAGGAGCCCTGCACAACTGTGCCCGCGCAGTGGTTCGGCATCTCGATGCTGCGTTCGCCCGCATCTGGACACTCAGCGGCGACGGCCAAGAACTGGAGTTGCAAGCAAGTGCGGGAATGTACACCCACCTGGATGGACCGCACAGCCGCATTCGCGTTGGACAACACAAGATCGGTCTCATAGCTCAAGAAAGAAAGCCGCATTTGACGAACGAGGCCCAAAACGATCCCCGCGTAAGTGACAAAGACTGGGCACGACGGGAAAGAATGATTTCTTTCGCCGGTTACCCGCTGGTGCTGGAGGATAGACTAGTGGGCGTCATGGGCATGTTCTCACAGAAAACGATCACAGAAAGTACGCTCGAAGCTCTTTCGTTTGCCGCAGGTATTGTCGCACAGGGCATCGAACGCAAACGCGCAGAAGAAGCTCTGCGTCGCAGCGAGGCGTTTCTTGCGGAAGGGCAACGTCTCGGTCAAATAGGCAGTTATTCCTGGCGCGTGGCGACAGACAAGATCGAGTGGTCCAACGAGCTCTATCGCATGTATGAGTTTGAAATCGGCGCGCCCGTGACGCTCGAACTGATCCGCACTCGAGTTCATCCGCAGGACCTCAGTTTGTATGAAAAAATGGTCGAAGAGGCGCGAAACGGCGGCAAGGACTTTGAATGGCAGTTTCGCTTGATGATGGCTGACCAATCGATCAAGCATCTGCATTCTGTTGCTCATGCGACCCGGGATCAGGATGGTCAACTGGAGTACGTCGCGGTTGTCCAGGATGTTACCGAGCGTAGACAATCGGAAGAGGCGCTTGACAAGTCCCGTTCGGAGCTTGCTCAGATGTCCCGGCTCACAACTATGGGCGAAATGGCAGCGTCCATTGCCCACGAGGTGAATCAGCCTTTGACCGCGGTAACCAATAACGGCAATGCCTGTCTTAGACTGCTCGCCAATCGCAATCTTGAACCGGACGTGCTGCGCAGGGCACTCGAGGAAATCGTTGCGGATGGCACACGCGCCAGCGCCGTTTTAGCCCGGATTCGC
>JASHTH010000685.1 GCA_030040655.1 Acidobacteriaceae bacterium
GGAGGCTAAGTGTTTGACAGATTTGGGCCAGGAAGCCTTCCGTCCGGCGGCGAAGTTGGGCCGTCAGGGTCTGGGCGGCGAGGGTCATATTTAGAGGATAGCGAGGGGCGGGAAATGATGCGCAAGAGATTATCAGACTGGCTATTGGCTGTTTAATCCTGCGATCGGCGGCGTTATCCGATAAATTGCCTTCGAGATTGCCTTGAGCTTCATAGAAAGAAGGCGATCCATCTTTTCCGATTCACCTTGGTCGGAGGCGAAGTCAGCTCGTGGGATTTGTTCGAACTCCACGATGAATATCGCCTTTTCCTTGCCATCGACGAATTCGTGCTCGACCACCTGTATAGCCATAGGCTTGACTGCCTGGATTTGAGGGTTCTTGATTTTGTCGGTTATCTCCATGGCCTTGCCGACTTGTTCCCTGATCTGATTCTCGAGGATGCGCTGCCGAAACTGCTTCGCTTCGCATGTGACGAGGACGTGGAGGCTTGTTTCGGACGAAAGTTTTCCGGATGCACCGTAGCTTGCTAGAAAGACAGCGTCTATCTCCGGCTGGGTTTTCATCCCCATCTGGAGATGCGTCACGTCTCTAACGCGATCCCGGTAAGGGGAGAAAATCGAGAGCTGAGACTCGATCAACCGAAGGTTGACCACAATCTGGGTGAGCCATGATTCTTCGCTTCGCCCCAGTTGTCTCGCTGCGAACGGGATGGAGGCAGCCTGGACCTGATGGGTCTTCGTCGATTCGTCGATCTCGAAATAGTCCGGAAAAGGCCGGTCTTGTCCTTCCTCGTACGGCACGAATTGAAAGACGCGCTTCGACCCGTAGCGCTGGCGCGCCGAGACTCGATCACTCTTCAGCGCGTCCGGCCATATTCTGTTTGCGCCCTTGCCCCTAATGATGTCTTTTAGGAAGTTGGCCGGGTTTGCGACGCTTAGGTCCGCCTTTGTCGCTTTAATCGCATCCGCGACACGGTCGTTTGTGACCAGGCCGTCCGGGATCTCCCCTCTCTTATATTGTTCGTAGAGGAATTCAATGACCCTCGGCTTTTCCGATTTCTTCTTCGGTGGCATCTTTTTCACAATAATCGATGGAGGCGATCATTCGGGAGCCGCGACGCGGGGATCCGAACCATGGTGGACAATCGAACGCCCGAGAGTAGAAGCGCGCTGATGTCACGGATCGGGGGGCGGGATACCGCGCCCGAAATAATCGTACGTCGGCTGCTCCACTCGTTGGGGTACCGTTTCCGGCTATATAGACGAGACTTACCAGGAAAGCCGGACATTGTTTTCCCATCTCGGCGCAAGGTGATTTTTGTGAATGGATGCTTCTGGCACGCTCATGGCTGTCGAATCGGTCGGCCTCCGAAATCGCGACCGGAATTCTGGGAGCCGAAGCTTGAACACAACCGGTCCAGAGACCGCCGAAACAAGGCAGCTCTACGGTCGAAGGGCTGGAAAGTCCTTACCGTTTGGCAGTGCCAGACGCGGGTACCAGGCCGATTGGAAGCGAGGATCCTTTCCTTTCTGGGACCGCCCGGAAAAATTCCGATCGACAAACACCCCGCGACCCGATAATCTTGATCCAGGAGTTTGCGAGTGTCGCGTCCGATTGCGGTCGATCTGTTCGCTGGTGCCGGCGGCCTGAGCCTTGGATTCGAGCAGGCCGGCTTCGATGTTGTGGCTGCAGCGGAGATCGATCCGATACACTGCGCGGTGCACAAGTTCAACTTCCCCAATTGCGCTTTGCTCCCTCATTCTGTTTCGCGGCTTACGGCAGCGGAGATACGGAAATCGGCGGGAATCGGACACAGTCGTGTCGACGTCGTTTTTGGAGGAGCGCCATGCCAGGGGTTTTCGTTGATTGGGCATCGTGCTTTGGATGACCCTCGAAACAGCCTCGTCCGGGATTTCGTGCGCATTGTCGCCGAGCTCAATGCATCTTACTTCGTATTTGAAAACGTCAAGGGTCTCACGATTGGCAGGCATCGGCTCTTCCTCGAAGAGATCATTGAAGCGCTGGAGAAGGCCGGGTATAGGACACGTCTACCGTGGCAGGTGTTGGACGCCGCGGATTTCGGCGTTCCACAGCATCGCGAGCGGCTGATCCTGATCGGGTCAAAGAAGGGCTTTCCGTTGCCGGAGTACCCAAGCGCCGTTTTTCAGCCGGCGGATGCGCTGGGGCGAAGCAGATTGCCGGTCGGGCCTACCTGCCGAGACGCACTAGACGATCTTCCCGATGCCGAACGATTCGACGAGCTGTTGCGGGTAGATGAGGTCTTGAGCAGGGACTGGGGCGCCCCTAGCGATTTTGCTCGTCAGATGCGGTGCATTGGTCGGAATTCCTGGCACTTTGGCTACGTTCGGAACTGGAATCGTCAGGTGCTGACTTCAAGCCTGAGGACGGAACATACGTCGATATCGCAGCGGCGTTTCACGCAGACGACCCCTGGTCAGGTTGAGCCAATCTCCCGCTTCTACAAGCTATGTCCGAACGGCCTCAGCAACACACTGCGTGCAGGTACGGACTCTTCGCGGGGAGCCTTCACGAGCCCCCGACCGATTCATTATGCCTATCCTCGCTGCGTGACTGTTCGCGAGATGGCAAGACTGCATGGATTTCCCGATTGGTTCCGTTTCCACTCTACGAAGTGGCACGGCGCGAGGCAGATTGGAAATTCAGTTCCGCCGCCTCTCGGCCGGGCTATTGCTTCGCAGATCATCGCTCATATCGACCGAGGTCCGGAACGCCCCGAAGCCGCGATTTCGCTCGGCGATCCACGGCTCCTTCGGATGGAGATGTCCGAAGCGGCGGCATATTTTGGAGTGCCGGTTCCGATAGGCAGGCGGGACCGGAAGAATGGCCTCAAGAAGCGGAAGCAGCATGAAATCGAGGCTGAGCAAGCAATATCCTTTCGATTCGACGAGGCTCTCGCAGTCGGTTATTGAACCGACATCATGGCCACGCCCTTCTCGGTGAAAGCGTAGGGGCGATAGCGGCGGCCGCCGCGCAGGTTTGAGGCGCCAAATTGGCGCCTCAAAACTTCGTCTTCTTGCGCCGTCAGTTGAAAGATAAAGTCT
>JASHTH010000090.1 GCA_030040655.1 Acidobacteriaceae bacterium
GGTCACCCGTGCGCTCGTAGTAGGCGACCGCCAGCACAAGGAACAGCGGCGTGGCATCCGCCGTGCCGTAGTAGCGGCCAAACGGAACCTCGCGCAGTCCGGCCATTTCGCCTTTGCGCAACTCATGCAGAATTTTGCCGGGTTGGGCGTCTCGTTCGGCGTCGGCGACCGTTGCCTGCGTCGCCGCAAGGCAGGCCAGCACGCCGCGCGCGATCGCCGGCGCCAGCCACAACAGCTCCAGCGCCGTGACCATCCCATCGCGCCCGAATACCGCGCAGAACCAGGGCACGCCCGCGTACGGATATCCTCCCCACGGCGTGGAAGCGAGCATCGTCGCCAGGTCGGCTTGCGACCGACGCAGCCAGGCATTGAGTTGCTCATTCGAGGTTTCGATCTCGACTTCGGCCAGCGGCCCTTCCGCTCGCCGCGCGTCGAGCCGATGCAACGTCTCGTCGTACCGGCCCGCCTGCGATGCAAGCGGCCCCTGGCCGAACTCGACGATAAGCGTCAAGCTCGTCTCGCTCTGTACCTCGAGTTGAACCGGAACCGAAATTTCGCCTTCGCGCACGGCGCAGTTGGCCGCGCAGCATGCTACGCGCGTTTCCCGCCCTATGCCGTCAAGCCCGGTGTAGGCCAGCGTTACGGCCCGATCTTCCACCTTTTCCGGGTCGATCGAGCCGCGGCGCCTTCGCGTTGCGCCGCGCACTTTGAAAATGTCGGCAAAATCGGCGGCAAATTCGAATTTCAGGTCCAATTCGAGCGCCCTTTCTCCGTAGTTGTGCACCGTCAACCGGTCGTAGCACGTCGATTCGGTCAGAATCTTGGTGCGATAAATGTGCAGCGCGCCGCGCGCCAGAGACTCCCCGCTGGGCAGCAAGAGATCGGGGATGGTCAGGTCGGCGGCGAAAAACAGGTTGTCCTCACGGATGGTGGAGCTGAGCAGGATGGGGCGAACGCCGCAGAGGCTCAGCTCGAGCCGGGAAAGATGGCGCGCCTCCTTGTGGAAGATGCCCTGCTGGCTCAGTCCGACCGGCTGAATGTCGCCGTTGCGGTCGAAGATGGCGAAGGTGTCGCCGCACATCAGAACGCGCGTTCGATCGTCGGCCAGCGACGAGGAGGCGCGGATATAAAACTGGTCCCCGACCTCGATCCCGTCCTTGCTTTGCATCTCCGACGCAGGCATACGAATCACCTCACCCGGATCGTTCGGCGCAGAGCCGCTCCCGCAACTGCTCGTTTGCCTTAATTCGAGTACCCGAGGGATTGTCTGCGCTGGATTCGTGGCCTTTCCGAGGCGCGGAAGCGCGCTCACATGCGATGGCGCAACCGGAGCCAGTCTGATCCTCGGGCGATCGCCCTGCAAGGTTGGATGCGAATCGCGCGGAGCCGTTCGTCAGTGCATATTCACACCCGGCTAGGTTGGATTCTTGGTGGGCATGGCGGCCGCCCGGGCTCCCTGCGCGGAGACCCTGGTGAACCCTCCAACGGACAAAAGGCCCGGCAGGCTGCCGGGCCTAGGTTGGGATTCTGGAGTGTCTTTACAGGTGGTTTCCTTGTTCCCTCGTTCCCTTGGTCCCTCGGTTCAGAACTCCAACCGCAGCGAGCCCTGCAGCACGCGCGCGGAAAGATCGCTGCCGGTGGGAGTTACCGTGCCCGGAATGGCGCCGAACTGGTTCGGCGGACTTGTCAGGTCCATATTGTTCTGGAAACTCGGTGTCTGGAAATTCGGATGGTTCAAAGCATTGAAGGCGTCGACACGGAACTTGAGGTTCCAATCCTCTCCGCCGATCTTATAGAGCGGGAAGGTCTTGCCCATGCCGAGATCCATGTCGAAGAAACCCGGACCACGGAGATTGTTGCGCGAACCCATCTCAAAACCCGTCGGACCGCGCCACTGGCTGAAGGCCTGCACTGGATTCTGGAAGGTCGATACGATGGTGCCCGGCTTCTTGGAGACATGGGCCTTCTGGATCCCGGACAGGCTGCCGGTCAGAATCGCAGGGTCCTCATTGGAGTAGCTCATGAGGAAGGCGATCGAGTTGGCCATATAGGGAGTACCGGTGTGGTAGATGGGCAAGCCGCTCAACTCCCATCCGCCAACCACTTCGTTGGCCCAGAAGGGAAGGTTGGCAGCATAGTCGCGGCCACGGCCAAACGGCAGCTGATAGAGGACGTTTCCGTTCAGATATTGGGTCACGTCGAAGTCCGAGTTGCCCCGGCACAGGCGCGGCCGCAGGACATCGCAGATAAAGCCGTAACCGCCATAGGCAAAGGAGTAAGCCCTCTGCGAGACGTTGTCGATCGAATGCGAGTAGGTGTAGTTCAGGTCGAACTGCAGACCGTGGCTGGTGTTCTTGTGCACCGTGGCCAGCACGCCGTTGTACGAGGAGAAGCCCATGTCGGTGAAAAAGGTATTCTCCGAAAGTTGCGCGGCCATGCCCACGTTGTCCGGCAGCAGCCCGTAGTAGGACATCAGGTCCACGCTGTCCGCCACGTCGCCGCGCGCCGGGTACGGGGCCATGTTTTCCGCAATGAAGGCCGTGTTGGATATGCCCGTCCCGTTCGGATACAGCACGTGCTCAAAAAACGGCTGCGGCGGAGCACTCGTGGGACTGGCGTTGGGATTGGCTCGCAGCCACGAGGTCAGGTTGGCCATGGCCTGGCTCAGCTCCTGTCCCGAAACCTTGTCCGGGAAGTTAATGAGCTGCTCGGCATCGGCCTGGGCCAGCAAACGGCGTCCCAGGCGGCCCACGTAACCCAGCTTCAAGATGAAGCCGCCCTTCAGTTCCTGCTGGGCGCCGAGGTTATACATGATGTTATAGGGCGTGGGCAGAACGCGGTCAACGGAGATATTGAATGCGCCGCCATTGGCCAGGCCACAAGGCCCGGGCACGCCGCCGCACTCCGGAGATTCGGGGCCCACAAAGGGAATGAAGGGCTTGGTGATGACCGGTATGGCGGGGCCTGCCGGCGGGTTGCCCAGTGCCGTAAAGCGCGTATTCTCCAGCAGCGAATTGTATGCCGCGCTATGGGTCGAAGTGGCCGACACGCCATAATCCCTGGTCCCGGAACTCTCGAACAGATAGGAATACTGGGCTTCTTCCTGCAAAATCGCATTGATGACGGTCTCGTCATAGACGATTCCGCCGCCGCCGTTAATCACCAGTTTGCCGTTCATAACAGGAGGAGTCCACGCCGCGGCTACGCGCGGAGCAAAGTCCTTGGTGTCCGGTTGAAAGTATCCTGGAGCGTGGTTGGCTTTGCCGGCCAGATTGTATTCGATGTACGGGACCGTGTTGGATCCGCCGCCCGGCAATGTCGCGGGACCGCCCACGCCGGCCGCGCTCTGCGCGATTCGGGCATCCATGAAATCCCAGAAGCTTTCGTTTTGGACCGCTTCAATACCATGGACCTCATAAGGCGTGGTGAATTCCTGGTAGCGCAGGCCGTAGGTAATCGCGAGCGACGGCAACAGCTTCCAGGTATCTCCGACGTAGAACTCCGTCTCGTAGTATTTGAATACGGTCTGCAATCCGGCGCCCTGCGGCACCGCACTCCCCGATGCGGTGTAGTTCCAGGTGTCGTTCGTGTCTTCAAAACGTCCCAACCCAAGTACCAGCGCGGACTGGTAGACCGTCAGGCTGGTCTGGCTGTTATCGAGGTCGCTGGGATCGAAGTTCCAGGTCGAGGTCGGGCTATTCACGGGCAGTCCGGTGACGCCGCCGCCCAGCCCGACGATCGGACCGTTGTAGTTCTGGTAGACGCTGTAATGCGGGCTGGGGTATTTGAAAGAACCGCCGAAGGTCAGGCTGTGACGCCCCTTCTCCCAATGGAAGTCGTCGCGCAAAACGGGAATCGGGAAATAGCGCGCCGAGCCGCCGGCATTGGCGTAAATGCCGGACAGGAAGTAGCCGCCGGTCGGATCTCCATCGAAATTGTACTGGTTCGCCCCTTGCGGGTTATAGGTGTCGAGCGTACTGATGTTGGCGACCGTGGCGCCCCAGATCAGGCTGTTGGCCTTGTTGGTGCCGATCGTCCAGTCCCATCCGACCACCCACGCATGGCTCGTGTCCAGCAACGGGAACGTTTCAGGGTCGCCCGGGAACTGAACCGGGTACTGCACCGCATTGATGTTGTTGTAGGTGACGCGGCCGAAGAGGTGGTGGTTGCGGAACGGGGTGAGGTCGACCCGGCCCACGTAGTTCTTTTCGATGTAGGGTTCGGGAGCATTGAAACGGAAACCGGCCGTGTTCAGCAGATCGCCCGCGTCCCCACTGAAGTCGTTCGGCGAGGGATACCGGCCGCCAAGAACCGTCATCATCGCCTGATCGAAACCGATCCCCTGCGGATCGAAGCCTTTCACCTTCGCCGCGTTGATGGCGTTCTTCGTTCCCGCGGTGATGTTGGTGTAGTAGGTGATGGTGTCGTCTTTCAGAAAGCTGTCTGTCGGCACCGTCCGCTCCGCTATGGTTGAAAGCGTGTCGTGGCGGCCGTTGAAATCGAAGAAGAAAAAGGCCTTGTCCTTCCAGATGGGGCCGCCGATAGCGCCGCCGTACTGGTTGCGGATCAGCGGAGAGCGCGGCACTCCCTCGAAGTTGTTGAACCACTCGTTGGCCTCGAGATCGGTATCGCGGTGGTACTCGTTGAGATCGCCGTGGAAGTGATTGGTGCCGGACTTGGTCACCATATCGAACTGGCCGCCGCCGCCCGCGCCTGCGCTGGAGAGCTGCCCGGCTGTCGTTCCCTTGAACTCCTGCACCGAATCCACCGGGGCGCCGGCGATGATTGCGCCGAAGTTGCCATAGGCCTCGTCGTTCACGTCCAGGCCATCCAGCGTGACGCGGTCCTGGTCGGTGCGCGCGCCCGTCGCCGAGCCGTCATTGGTCATACCTGGCTGTTGCGTCAGAAGCGCGATTGGCGTGTCGCGGAAGGAGACCGGCAGCTCATCCAGATACTGCACCTGGAAGTTGTTGCCGACCGTGGCATCCGACGTATCCAGCGTTACGTCCTCGTTCGAGGCCGACACCGCAACCGTCTGGGAGATCTGCCCGATCGCCATCTTCACATTTTGGGTGCGCGTCGAGGCAATGTTCATATACAGCCCATCGAGCACGGTGGTTCGAAAGCCCTCCCGTTTGACGGTCTCCCGGTATCCGGGGCCGGGAACCACCTCGGTGATGGTGTAGGAGCCTTCCTGGTTGGTGACCGCCCTGTAGGTCAGTCCGGTGGCCGGGTTCGACAACTCGACGTTGGCTCCAGGAATCACCGCTCCCGTGGGATCGGTTACGACGCCGGTGATGGAGGATGTCGACGCCTGGCCTTGCGACTTCGACGCGAATCCTAGCGCCATCAAGATTGCAACAGTGACGGTAACGACGAGCTTCTCGCGGTACATTCTCGTTTTCATGATGTTCCTCAAGGGGAGATCGATGTCCAACCGGTGGCAGGTTTTCTGCTCTGGCGAATCCAAGTGCGTCGAACGGGTGAACCTGGTGCGAACGGAAGAAGTGAGGGATGAATGAGCGCTACGATGTGACGAAATGCCAACTACAGAGCAATTGTGAGACCAAATTGAAATCCCGGAGAATCTCCGTATTTCCAAAGAGCGAGATCGCAATCCTGTAAAAGGGCATATTTGATGGCTGTGGAAATATGGTTTTTCGGAGAGCTGGTGCGGCCTTTGGTGCAGAACAACCGGGAGCAGTTTTGGATCCAGGGAAAGTGGATTTGAAATCCGTGACCATTCAGATTTGCCGGAATCCGGATCCGGCGAAGGCATCGCCTGCAGGCGGACTTACGCTTTCATGGCTGGCCAGGCTCTTGGAATCACTCCCAGGTCCGTCAATCCATTCACAAAGAACTGCATGGCCAGCGCCACCAGAAGCAGCCCCATGATCCGCACCAGGATGCGAATCCCGGTTTCGCCGAGAACCCGGCGCACCTGGCTGGCGCCGGCCAGCACCCAGTAGCTCACCAGCGCCGTCACTGCGATCGAGCCCAGGATGGCGCCCATCTCCCAGTTCCACAGGTTGGGCACCTGGCCCACCAGCACCATCACCGACGAGATCGCGCCAGGCCCGGCCAGCATGGGAATGCCCAGCGGCACGATGCCGGCGTCTTCCTTGGCCGCGCCCTCCTCAGTGTCGCCGTGCGCCTCCTGCGTGGGTGAGCGCTTGGCTTCGAGCATGTCCAGACCGATCAGCATCAGGATCAGCCCGCCGGCGATCTCGAAAGCCGGCAGCTTGATGCCGAACATCTGAAAGATGTACTGCCCGCCCAGCGCAAACGCCGTCAGCACGATGAAGCAGGTCAGCGCCGCCTTGCGCGCCATGCGCCGGCGCCGCTGCTCGTCGAAGTTGCCGGTGATGGCCAGGAACGACCCGATCGCCGCAAAAGGATCGACGAGAAAGAAAATCGAGCTCAAGGCCAGCACCGAAAAGCGCACCAGCGGCGCCTGCTGCAGCTCGCGCAGCGCCGTTTCGGCTGGGTTCGTCCAGATCACAGTCTCAAGGCTATCTCAGCGAAGCGAGGCGTCACCGCACGTACTCGGCGTCGGCGGCGAGAATTCCTTCTTCGTACGGCATCCCCGGCCGTCCGTGATCGTGCATCGGGCAGCGGCGCTCGAAGATATCGCTCCCGTTCGAGCCATAGACGTGCCCGCAAACGGAGCACCCGAGCTGGTACACCGTCTGGCCGCGATCGGTGCCGCGCAGCCCCGTGTTGCGAATCACCACCTGGCCGCGCGGATTCACGTATCCCGGCCGAGTGCTATAGCCGGCCGGGTTGCGGCGGATTGCTCGCGCGCTCATCTTGCCTTGCCTCGTCGAACGAGGCTATCATCGCATGCCCGTGCCTATCTTCGACCGGCGCATTGCCCGGTCGCACCATCAGTCGCGTCTGGCAGCCTGCCTCGCGCGCGGCGTCGAGTTCGCGCTGAACGTCGCTGAAGAAGAGCACCTCTTCCGGCGCGACGCCCATCGCCGCGGCAATCGCCGCATAGCTCGCGCTCGCCGTCTTGGGACCGGTGCGCGTGTCGAAGTAGCCTGAGATCAGCGGCGTCAGGTCGCCGTCCGTCGTGTGGTGGAACAAAAGTCGCTGCGCCTCGACCGATCCGGAAGAATAGATGGCCACTTTCGCCCCTCTGGACCAGCGCTCCAGCGCCGCCGGGACATCGTCGAACAGCGTCCCCTTCAGCTCTCCGGATTCGAACCCGGCCTTCCAGATCTTGCCCTGCAGCGATTTGAGCGCCGTCGATTTGCGGTCGCGGTCCATGAGCCAGAGGAGGTAGTCCAGCACTGAACTCTCCCAGGCACCCACTTGAAACGCAGATCCGTCGACTCGTTCCGAATCTCCGCCGGGCGAGGATTCGGAACTTCGCTCAGGATGACAGTCAGAGGGAACATGTGGAGCGCTTGGATCGCCTTCGGCGCGATTCTCTTCGGCCAGCAGCGCGAGGTCCGCCTGCACATCGGCGTCTTCGCCGCGCTGGCGCAAAAACTCCTCGAAGTGCGCCCGCGCATACGGAAACAGCACTTCGCTCGTCAGTGACAACGGCGCAATCGTGCCTTCAATGTCGAGCAGATAAACCCGCACCGGCGCTGCCGTCATGCGTGGATCGAAGTCTCGACGCGCGGCCCCAGGTACGCCGGACCGAAGCAGATCGGCTGGTAGCCCTGGTCGACGCCTGAGCCGGTGTAATACGGCGTCCAGCCGGTCGTGTCCTGGAACCAGCGGATGGCGCGAATGCGCCGGTCTTCGCACAGCGTGAACCAGTGCGTGGTGCCGCGCGGCACGCGCAGCATGTCGCCCGGGCCGACCTCGACGCAGGCCACGCGCCCGCCGATGTGGAGAAAGAAGACACCGCGCCCCGCGAGAATGAACCGCACCTCGTCCTCCGAGTGCGTGTGCTCCTTGTCGAACTTGGCCAGCATGGCGTCGAGGCCTGGCGTCTCGGGATTCACATCGATCACATCCGCCGTCCGGTACCCGCCGCGCTGCTTCATCTCGTCGATCTCGTCGGCGTAAGCCGCCAATACTGCGTCGGCCGTCGAGTCCGGCCCCACGCGGTCGAGATTCCAGCGCTGGTATTCGATGCCCATTCCGGCCAGCGCCGCGCGAATCTCCGTCTCGCCTTCGATCCGTTCGTTACTGTGAGGAAATCGAAGAACCGCCATCGC
>JASHTH010000686.1 GCA_030040655.1 Acidobacteriaceae bacterium
CAGGAAAAGCTCGGTATTACAGTCCGCGATATTTCGCCGCAAACTGCGAGCAGGCTGAAAACGCCCGGCGTGATAATTCAATCCGTGCGCACCGGCTCGTTTGCCGATCTGCAAGGCTTGGAGCCCGGCTTGGTGATTACTCGCATCAACAAGCAGCCGACCGGCAACCGCGACCAGTTCAACACGATCGTGGGCAAACTGAAGACGGGCGACGACGTAGTCTTTGAAGTCATGAACCCGCAGCGCCCGCAGGACGGCATCAATTACATTGGCGGCACGTTGCAATAAAAGGGGTTAGCGTGGACAAGGTACTGCCCTGTCCACGCTCCAATTCAACCCGGAGGCGAGAATCTGCCTCCTTATGCAATTTTTGTCTTGGAATGTTTGGACCGTTTCGCTACACTACGGCGAAAGGCTTCGGATCATTCTTTTCCTAGAGGTGGAACCATCGTGTTCTCTTTCCGAGCCAGTTTTGCGTTTGTTCTCGCTGCAGGGATGACTGCTTGCCCTGCTTTCGCGTCCCGCGTGCATCGGCCACCCACCAGCGGCCATCGGAACGGAACCCACAAGCTTGTGCACCGGACACATAGGGTGCATGGCCAGCAAGCTATCGAGCCGGAGCGCGTGACCCAGATCCAGCAGGCCTTGATTCGCGAGCGCTACATGAGCGGCGAGCCCAACGGAAAGTGGGACGCAACCACTCAGGCCGCTATGCAGAAGTACCAGGCCGATCAGGGCTGGCAGACCAGGCTGATGCCCGACTCTCGCGCCCTGAAGAAACTCGGCCTCGGCCCCGACTACTCTACCGCCATCAACGCCAAAACCGCGACCTTTGCCGATCCGCCGCCGGTCAGCACCATCCCCTCGGAGCAGACGGCCGGTTTTGCCTCGGCCGCAGGCGTCAATCGATAACTTAAGCAATTCAAAGAAGATAACTCAATACCAAAGGAAAAGGTGGGTGCCCAGGCCCCGGGCTCCCGCGAACCGATCCATGTTCGCGGGGTGGAGGTCCCGATTTTCAGACCTGGGACAACACGCATGCTCGCGTCGTTGGCCCCCAAATCCCGGAGGGGCGCCCGGCACAATAGACTGGTCTTGCCATGACCCAAGACCCGATTCCCGCGCCACCTTTTGCTCGTAAGGAGCACAAAGAAATCACCTTGCACGGCGTCACCCGGTTCGACGATTACGCCTGGCTGCGCGATAAGGAGAATCCCGATGTCTATGCCTATCTCGAAGCCGAAAACGCCTACGCCGAAGCCGTAACGGCTCCCCTCGCCGGCTTGCGCGAGCAGCTTTACAACGAGATGCTTAGCCACATCAAGCAAACGGACATAACGGTTCCCTTTCGCGACGGAGCCTGGTGGTACTACACGCGCACCGAAGAGGGCCGACAGTACGCGATCCATTGCCGCGCGCGCGGCCCGCAACCCGCTCAAGGCGACTCCGAGCAGATCGTCCTCGATGGCAACCAGCTCGCCGAAGGCCACGCCTTCTTCGCCATCGGCGCCACCGACATCAGCGACGATGGCCGCTGGCTCGCTTATACCACCGACACCACGGGCTTTCGCCAGTACACGTTGCGGGTTAAGGATCTCGAAACCGGCGAAACTCTTGCCGGCGAAGTCGAGCGCGTGGGATCCGTCGCCTGGGCCGCTGACAATCGCTCCCTTTTCTACACCGTCGAAGACGAAGAGCAGAAGCGCCAATACCAGCTCTGGCGTCACGCGCTGGGCACTCCCCACGAGCAGGACGCGCTGGTCTACCAGGACGACGACGAGCGATTTAACGTCGGCGTCGGCCGCACTCGCGATGGGAAATACCTCGTCCTCGAGTCGGCCAGCCACATTACCACCGAATCGTGCGTCCTGGCGGCCGACAACCCGCTCGGCGAGTTTTCGATCATTGCGCCGCGCGAAGAGGAACACGAATACTCGGTCGATCATCGCCATGGCTTCTGGTTCATCCGCACCAACGATCGGGGGCGCAACTTCCGGCTCGTAACGGCGCCCGTCGCAGCGCCCGGCCGCGAGCATTGGGCGGAATTGATTCCTCATCGCGACGCGGTAATGCTCGAAGACATCGATCTCTTTGCCGGCTTCTTCGTCGCCTGCGAGCGCGAGGACGGCTTGCCGCGCCTGCGCATCTGGCGTTTTGACGGGGATGGTCCCAAAGCGGCGCAGACTGCCGAAATCGGCTTTCCCGAGCCGACCTACGATACCCATCCCTACGTCAATCGCATCTTCGATGCCGCGACATTCCGCTATTCCTACCAATCGCTGGTCACACCCAGCTCGGTCTTCGAATACGACATTGCGGCGGCAGAATCCACGCTGCTCAAGCAGCTTGAAATTCCGGGCGGCTTCGATCGCACCCTCTACGCGAGCGAGCGCATCCACGCCACGGCGCCGGACGGCGTGCAGGTTCCCATCTCGCTCGTTTATCGCAAGGACAAGCGCGAACCCGGACGTAATCCGCTCTACGTTTATGGCTACGGCTCGTACGGCTACTCACTGCCGCTCGGCTTCGGCTCCAATCGCCTTAGCCTGCTCGATCGAGGCGTGGTCATGGCGTACGCCCACATCCGCGGGGGCGGCGACCTGGGCAAACCGTGGCACGACGCCGGCAAGATGCTGTTAAAGCGCAACACGTTCACCGATTTCATCGCCGCCGCCGAGCACCTCGTCGCCGCAGGCTGCGGCGACCCGAGGCGCGTCGCCATGGAAGGCGGCTCCGCCGGCGGGCTGCTGATGGGCGCAGTGGCTAACATGCGCCCCGATCTCTTTTGCGCTGTCGTTTCCCACGTTCCCTTTGTCGACGTCATCAACACCATGCTCGACTCCTCTCTCCCGCTAACCGTCCCCGAATATGAAGAATGGGGCGACCCCAATCAGGAGAGCTACTTTAAAGTTATGATGAGTTACTCTCCTTACGATAACTTGAAGGCGCAGAGTTATCCGGCCATGTTAGTCAGAACTTCGTTGCATGACAGCCAGGTCATGTACTGGGAGCCGGCAAAATACGTCGCCAAGCTCCGCACCCTGAAGACCGATCATCACCTCCTGCTCCTCGTCACCAATATGAAGGCCGGACACGGAGGCGCCAGCGGACGCTACGATTATTTGAAGGAGATTGCGTTCGATTACGCGTTTCTGCTCAACGAGCTTGACGCCGCGAGTTAGATGCGATGGGAAAGATTGCCGGCAACGAGGCAACGATTCGGCAGGGGGCATCGCGTAAGTCGCTGGCTGCAGACGGCGCCCCGCAACAGCCGGACTCCGGGCCGGATCGCCTCGGCTCTGCACAGGTTTTTGGGAATTGTGCTAGATTTAGGTGCAATTCGTGGTGCAATCCGGGGTGGCGAATGGGAAAGCTTGCTTCAATCCTCGCGTTTGTGGTCCTGTTCGCCGACGGGGCGCGGCCGCAACAACAGCCTCCGCCGTTTGCAGGAGGCGGAGGCGTAGGGGTAGGCGGCAACCAATCACAGCCACGTCCCGATCAAAATGGCGTCTATTTTGCCGGTCCGGGCATCGTCGCTCCTCTTGTCATCGAGCGAGCCCCGGTGGAATACCCGGCCGACGTCCCCAATGGCGCCATCGAAGGGATGACTATCCTGAAGCTCGTCGTCGGCGCGGATGGGCTCGCGACCAATATCAGCATCGTCTCATCTCACGGCGCCGCATTCGACGAAGCGGCAACTGACGCAATTCGGCGATGCAAATTCGACCCAGGGACATTGAATGGAGATCCGGTCTCCGTTCACGTTTTCGCGCGTGTGCGATTCTTTGAAGACAAGCGGGACACGTACCCCAGAATCCTCTCGCGCTACGGGCTCGGCGCGGGAATGGGAACGCCAGCGGCGAGAAACTACGACAGGCCGCCTGTCGCTATTTACATTGCGCCGGCCGAGTTCTCGGAGAAGGCAAGGAAGGCAAAGTACCAGGGGGTCGTCCTTGTTTCGGCCACCATCAACGAAGAGGGCTTACCGACCGATGTGAAGGTGGTGAAGTCGCTGGGCATGGGGCTCGACGAAAAGGCTATCGAAAGCGTCTATAAATCCCGCTTCCGCCCGGCCACGAAGGACGGCGCACCGGTCGCGGCGCAGATTACCATCGAAGTGAATTTCCGGCTCTATTGACAATTCCGTTTGCGATCAAGCCGGCACCACATCCCCTTCGCCCGGCGCAAGGAACAAATTCGCCTCCAGCCCATGCTGGCGCGTGTAGAGGTCGTAGTAGCGGCCGCCGAGCGCGAACAGTTCCGCGTGGTTGCCCCGTTCGACGATGCGTCCCTGCTCGACGACGAGAATGCAGTCGGCGCGACGGATCGTTGAGAGGCGGTGCGCGATCACAAACGTCGTCCGCCCCTGCATCAGTTGGTTGAGTCCGGCCTGGATCATCGCCTCAGATTCGGAATCCAGCGAGCTTGTCGCTTCGTCGAGGATGAGGATGCGCGGCTGAGCCAGCAGCGCGCGAGCGATGGAAAGTCGCTGCCGCTGGCCCCCCGACAGCTTGACGCCACGCTCGCCGACGATGGTTTCGTATTCATCGGGGAAGCGCTCGGCAAATTCGTCGACGCGAGCCGTGCGGCAGGCAAAAAGAAACTGTTCCTCGGTTGCCTCCGGACGCGAAAACATGATGTTCTCGCGGATCGTGCCGTCGAAGAGGAACGAATCCTGCAACACCACGCCGAGTTGTGAGCGAAACGTGTTCAGATCGACTTTGGCCAGATCCACATCGTCTACCACCACGCGCCCGCTGGATGGAGTGTGGAATGCGCACAGCAGGCTGATGATCGTCGACTTGCCCGATCCCGAGGACCCGACCAGCGCTGTAACCGTCCCCGGATCGGCCGAGAAACTCACTCCGTGCAGCACCGGCTTTTCGGGCTGATAGGCGAACTGCACATCTTCGAATCGCACTCTCCCTTCGATTGGAGGCATCTTCAGCGTGCGGCCGGGGACCTGATTCTCTTCAAGCTCGGACAAGATCTCGTTGGTGCGATCCAGGCCGGCAAAAGCCTCAGTCAACTGCGTGCCGATATTCACGATCTGGAAGACGGGCGCGATCATGAAGGCGAGAAACATGTTGTAGCTGAAGTAGTCGCCGACCGTCCACGTTTTGCTGAGCACGTTGTGCCCGCCCAGCCACATCACCAGCGCCGAAACGATGCCGAGCACTGTCGTCGAAGCCGACGAAAGCACGCTGGTCATGGTCAGCGACTTCATCACGTTGGCCAGCAGCCGCTCCACGCCTGCGGAAAAGACGCCGTGTTCCCGTTCTTCGGCGTGATATCCCTTGACCACCCTCACGCCGCCCAGCGACTCGGTCAACCGGCCGGTAACCTCGGCGTTGATCTTGCCGCGCTCGCGAAAGATCGGCCGGATCGTCCGGAAACCGTATTGCAGCACGAAGACGAACGCGCCCATCACGCTGAATACGGTCACCGTAACGACGACGCTGCGGTGCAGCAGATAGGCAAAGGCCAGAATGGCAGTCAAAAGCCCGCCGACAAACTCCACCAGTCCCGTGCCGACGAGGTTGCGCACGCCTTCCACGTCGGTCATGATACGCGCCACGAGCGTGCCGGTACGATTCTCGTCGTAGTAGGCAACGGAAAGCAGGCCCACGTGTTTCTGCACCTGGCGGCGCATCTCGGCAATCAGTCGTTGTCCCTCCTTGGAAAGCAGCTGCGTCAGGGCGTAGGAAGTGATGGCCTGCACCACCATCGCCGAGACCACCAGCGCGATAATGGGCCCCAGCAATTGCGGCTGCGGATGCTGGGGCGAAAGCACCTTGTCGAGCAGAGGCTTCGACGTGAACGGCATCACCAGCCCGGCCACGCGGTTGATGCCCATCAGCATCAGGCCGAACAGCAGCAGCCCCATGCGCGGCGCCACCAGCGACCGCAACTGCGGCCACATCTTTTTCAGGCTCGGCTTTTTCTTCGGCAGCTCGGCCTGCGATGCTCCCGCGCGCATGACTCGGCCCGAGGATCGCTCGGCACGCATCCCCGTCCAGACTCCGCCGCCGCGCATGGTCGCCATGCGTTATGCCGCCCTTTCGCGCCGCGCCGTGATAAACGATCGCACGCAGACCGCCACGTAGGCGAGGAGCAAAATGCCCAGAGAAACCTTCGACGCCATGGCGATCCGGTCCAGCGGCTTGCTGGAAAGCAGAGTGCGGACGATTTCGGCGATCGTCGCCAGGAGGCCCAGCGTTCCGATCGTCACATTGATGTGCATGAAGATCTTGCGCCGGTTCTCGCTGGGGCTGATGGCCAGCACTCCGAAGATGCCGAGCAGAAGGCCGATCCACAACGGTATGAGAGCCGTTGGATGCTGGCTTCCCGTGCCCAGATATCCCGCCAATCCAAGAGCCACTAAAAGGGCTGCGAACACCAACGTGACTTTCGCCATGCAGCGATCTCCCTTCCCATGAATGGTCAGGATATCAGTTGCATGGATGCCGCTCGAGCCGGCAGCAGCAGGTCAGTTGGGAGGGTGCGGGCTTCAGCCCGTACAATAGCTGCTCCAAAAAGGCTCCAGGGCTTTAGTCTCTGAGGGAAACTGATCGATTACCTTGACAGCGCGGAAACGAGAATAAGGCGCCTTTAGCGCTCGATGCGCGCCGAGCCGCCTTTGGCCAAGGCCCGCACCTGCTCCGGCGTCGCCATCGTCGTGTCGCCGGGAAACGTGGTCAGCAGCGCGCCGTGTGCCCAACCCAGCCGGACGGTTTCCTCGGGGCTCTCGCCGCTCATCAGCCCGTAAAACAGGCCGGATGCGAAACCGTCGCCGCCGCCTACGCGATCGTAAACGTCGAGTTCCACCGTCGGCGCGGTAATGGTCTGGCCGTCGATCCACGCCACCGCACTCCAGCTATGGCGATTCGTCGAGTGCACCTCGCGAAGCGTCGTCGCCACTACCTTCACGTGCGGCAATTTCTTGACGACTTTCTCCATCATCGCGAAGAATGCGGCCGGATCGAGCTTCGACTTAACCTTCACCTCGGGACCGGGAATTCCAAGCCCTTTTTGCAGATCTTCCTCGTTGCCCACCAGCACATCGACATGCTCGACGATTCGCCCGATCGTCTCCACGGCGCGCTCGCTGCCGCCCGATACTTTCCACAGCTTCTCGCGAAAATTCAGATCGAACGAAGTCACCGCGCCCGCAGCCTTCGCTTCCCGCATCATCTCCGCCGCAAGCTCTGCCGTGGTCGGCGAAAGCGCGGCAAAGATCCCTCCGCTATGTATCCAGCGCACGCCGCCGGCGAAGATCGCCTTCCAATCGAAATCGCCAGGCTTGAGCAGCGCCCCGGCCTCGTTGGCGCGGTTATAGAAGACCACCGGCCCCCGAACTCCGTATCCGCGGTCGCTGTAGACCGTTGCCATATTGGGTCCGGTAGCGCCATTGTGCTTGAAGTGTTTGTAGAACGGCTTGACTCCCATGGCGCGCACGCGCTCGGCGATCAGGTCGCCGATGGGATAATCCACCATCGCCGTCGCGATTCCCGTCTTCATCCCGAAACAATCGGAGAGATTGGCGGCGACGTTAAACTCGCCGCCGCTGACATGAATTTTGCATTCGGTCGCCTTGCGGAACGGCACGATACCCGGATCGAGCCGGTGCACCAGCGCGCCCAGCGACAGCAAGTCCAACTGCCCGCCTTTGGGAATCTTCAATGCTTCACTCATCGGCCAATTCCTCCGCGAGTTGCTTCAGCGGGGCAAGATAGCATCCTCCGGCTGGCGCTGTCACATCATCCCATTCCGCATCAGCCACGGTTCGCCGCTGCCTGCTTCACGTCGGTCAGAACCTGTTCGGCCGTCCAATCGTTGCCCGGATAAAAGTGCACGACCTTTCCATCCGGCCCGATCAGCGTGGTCGAAAGCGTGTGCGTAATCGTTCCGTCGGGCTCGTCGGTGAATCCAACATCGAAGTATTTTGCCATCTCTTTCAAAACCGGCGTCGTCGGCACCGCAAAATCCCAATGCGCGAAGGCGTCTTTGGCGTCGCTTCCGATGTACGTCTCACCATAAGCCTTCAGACGCGCAGGCGTGTCGTTCTGCGGATCGAACGACACACAGAGAAGTTGGGTTTTGTTCAGCAGTGCGGGATCGGCCTGAAGCTGGTGCTCCACCACGGCGAAGTTGCGCGTCACGCGCGGGCAAAAATTGGGTAATGGACACCGCGTATAGATGAACGTAACCAGCAGCGCCTTGCCGCGAAATTGCGCCAGGTGAATCGCACGCCCGTCCTGATCGCGCAATATGAAATCCGGCACTGGATCGCCCGGCGCGGGCACGTGATAGATCACCTTGGGGCGATAGTCCGGCTTCCCCTGAGCAATTACATCGATCTCGTCCAGCAGCGCGTCGGCGTTGGGATCGTTCGGCACCAGCAGATTCGCGGTCAGCACGTCGCCCGGATGCAGGTCGCTGGCAATATTGGGACTCTTCAGCTTGTACGGCATGGTCATCGCATCCATGTAGCCGGGAATGGCTCCATGATCGAGCGTGACCTCGCCTTTGGCCGGATCGGTCGAGACCACCGTGCCGCGCAACTTGTACATCTTGAAGTTAGTGTCCGTCGCGGGTTGCGTTTCGTTCGCCTGGCCGGATCGGCACCCGGCCAGCCCACTCAGCGCCAGCAAAAGCGAAGCAAGGCAACAGCGAATCACACACCAGTTTACTCCGGCGAGCCGCTCATCCGTTGCGACGGTTGGCGCGCTCACTTCCGACGGCGTATAACGCTGACATGGAGTCATCCGCAGGGCTGCAGATCGACGCATGGCTGCGCAAAGGCGGCATGGTCGTCACAGCCAGCGACCGCGCGGCGAGGGCGCTTCAGTCGGCATTTCATCGCGCCCGGCAAGCGGAGGGACTCAGCGCGTGGCCCGCGCCCATCGTTCAGGATTGGAAAGCCTTTCTTCGTGAACAATGGTTGGAGTGCGCACAAGATGACCGGTTGCCGATGAGCGCCGCGCAGGAAGAGCTTCTGTGGACTGACATCGTTGTCCACGGCCGCCACCCGGCCACCTTGTTGGATGGGCCGCGCCATCGCATCGCGGCGCTCAGCATGGAAGCCCACGAGCTGCTGGCGTCGTACGCGCCACAGTACCTGCACGACCCTGCTCGGGTCGCCTGGCAACAGGATTCAGCCGCTTTCAGTTCCTGGCTGGCCCTCTTCGACGAGGCTTGCCGCGATGGCAACCTGCTCAGCGCGAACCGTTTGCCACTCGAACT
>JASHTH010000091.1 GCA_030040655.1 Acidobacteriaceae bacterium
CGATCAATGGAGAACAATTGCACGCGTGCTTCGGTAACTTCACGCGACACCTGTACATGACCCGCTATTATGTCGAACATTTCACCAGCGCATTGCTATGGGAATGATCAGAGCAGTGGTCTTCGATCTCGATGATACACTGTACTTAGAACGGGATTATGTTGCAAGCGGGTTTCAAGCAGTCGCTGCCGATCTCGCCAGCCGTTTTCCTCTTTGCAGAGATGAGGTATTCGGTTTTCTCTGGAAGCAGTTTCTCTCAGGCGTCAGAGACAACAGCTTTAACGATCTTCTTTTCGAGTATCCACAGCTCTCACAAGTAGTTGCCGTTTCTGAACTCGTAACTCTCTACCGAACCCACCAGCCGTGCCTGGGGTTACTAGAAGGAATTGGCGATCTCCTGGACGCCGTAGTCGCCTCCGGGGCAGAAACAGGAATCATCACTGACGGTCCGGCGGTCAGCCAAACCGCGAAGATCCGAGCTCTCGGCCTCGGTTCCCGCATTCGGCAACTGGTGCAAACCGACGAATGGGGCATTCAATTTCGCAAGCCCCACCCGCGCGCATACGAACATATTGCAGCGCAGACCGGGATCCCGGCCCCCGAGTGCCTTTACATTGGCGACAATCCGGAAAAGGACTTTTGTGGAGCGAGATCATTAGGCTGGAAGACCAGTCGGCTGCGGCTCTCAGGTCAGCTCCACTATGCAATCGATGCGAAAGTCGGCTTTGGCGCCGATTTCGAGGCTGGGTCCGTTGCAAATCTCACGGATTTTATTCTAAGCAACCTGAACATCAACTGAACGAATAAGTGGAGTCTAGGGATGTCGACATTGGATTTGCTCACACAGATAGCCAGCAAAGCGCCGTTGACCCCTGGCTCCTCGCAGAATGGTTTTCGGCCGACATCTTTGCCTTGGCCGAGTTTCGAGTCCGACGAGATTGAAGCGGCGTCACGCGTTCTCGCCTCGGGTAAGGTGAATTACTGGACCGGCAGCGAGGGGCGAGAGTTTGAGAAGGAGTTCGCCGCGTACGTTGGGACGCAGCATGCCGTTGCCGTGGCCAACGGCAGCGTGGCATTGGAACTAGCGCTGAAAGTCCTTGGAATCGGTCCCGGCGACGAGGTGATCGCCACGTCGAGGGCCTTTATCGCTTCTGCCAGCAGCGCCGTCATGGTGGGCGCGCGACCGGTATTCGCAGACGTAGACCGGGTCAGTCAAAACATAACTGCCGATTCGATTCGTTCGACAATCACAGCGGCGACCAAGGCGATTATTCCCGTGCACCTTGCCGGGTGGCCCTGCGAAATGGATGAAATCATGGCGCTGGCCGAGGAGTTCAGCCTCAAGGTGATTGAGGACTGCGCGCAGGCGCACGGCGCAACGTACAAAGGCCGGCCCGTCGGATCCATCGGAGATATCGGCGCATTTTCATTTTGCCAGGACAAGATCATGACCACAGCAGGAGAAGGCGGCATGATCACGATGAACTCAAGCGAATTATTCGAACAGGCATGGGCTTACAAGGACCACGGGAAGAGCTACGACGCGGTCTACCGGCGCAGTCACGCGCCCGGGTTTCGCTGGCTGCACGAGTCGTTTGGGACAAACTGGAGATTGACCGAGGTACAATCCGCAATTGGCCGTCGGCAATTGCGAAAGCTGCCGCGCTGGATCAGCGCGCGGCGCAAGCATGCGGCGGAGTTAAGCGCGTGTTTCGAGACAATCCCTGCGCTGCGCGTGACCCTGCCGCCTCCTCACCTCCACCACTCGTATTACAAGTACTACGTCTTTGTTCGCCCCGAGACCCTTCGCCCCGGCTGGAATCGCGACCGCATTCTCGAGGAAATCGTCGCACAGGGGATTTCATGCTTTTCCGGAAGTTGCAGCGAGATCTACCTGGAGAAAGCGTTCCCCGAAGAGTGGAGGCCGGCCACGCGCCTGCCGGTCGCGCGCGAACTCGGCGAAACAAGCCTCATGTTCCTTGTGCATCCGAATCTGCAAGAAGAGCACATTGCAGCAACCTGCGCGGTAGTTACTTCTGTTATGCGCGAGGCGATGCGCTAAGAGAGAACTGACCTTCGATGTCAAGCCGCGCCTCCACTCCATTCTCCAATTCGAACCCGGGCGTATTCGAATCGGGGGGCGTGTTGCATGTTCGAGTTTGACTGGGCAACACGAGCGCCGTGGGCCCAGGAGCCAGGCAGGCTTCCGGCACAGAAGTCCCAATTCGATGGCACGGTTCGGGGTGCGATGGTGCTTGAGTGGCGAGAGCACTGCAACGAGTGCGCCGTGCCGCTGTGTTACGTAAACTGCGCACTCTATGTACGGCGCAAGGACGAGAAGTGCGCCCGTTTTGTGTACGGCATCGTGCGCAACACGGAATTCGGCGGGCTGCTTCGTTACGGCGCGGATGTTCGTTTCCGCCGCTGGGGCAAGCTGGAGGCGCATCTCACCGGCCGGTATCTTTCTCTGCGGCCGATACGGTGGCTCGACACGGCGAATCGCGCCGTCACGGCGGTCGTGAATGGCATTGCGAGTCTGTTGAGCCCTATCAATGCCAAGCGAAGAGTGAACGGCGCACTCACTCTGTACAGAGGGCGCCTGCTGAATCGCCTCGGCCGGCGCGGAGTGGCGTTCGACGCCTTTGCGATCGAGTGCTACAGCTTTGAGCAGAGGCCGAGCCGTCTCATTGTCGAGTTACGCAAGAGCGGGATTACCGTTTTTCGCGAGGGGCTCGATCTCCGGCTTGGTTACAACTGTTATACCCCGGCGATCGCGTTGCCCGCCGACTTTGGGGCAGAAGATGCCTTCGACCTGATGGTGTATCCCGACGAAGATAAGGAACTCCGGCTGGTGTTCACCTGCTTGGATTTTCTTGTCCGGGCAAGGACCACGGCGAAGGAAGAGAAACCGCGAATTGAGGATCTCGCTTGGGGCGCGGCAAAGCCAGCCGCCAAAGTAAAGTGCGTGGCGTGGGATCTCGACAACACGCTCTGGCACGGAACTCTCGCCGAAGATGGAGAAACAAACCTGCGGCTTCGCGAGGGAGCCGCGGAGATGGTGCGCTGGCTTGACGAGCGCGGCATCCTGCAGACCGTGGTGAGCAAAAACAACCACGACGACGCGATGGCGGCGCTCAAGCGGTTCGGGCTCGACGAGTACTTTCTTTATCCCGCAATCAACTGGGGACGGAAGAGCGGGAACCTGCGGCAGATTGCCGACCGGCTCAACATCAACATCGATACTTTCGCGCTCATTGACGACTCGCCGTTCGAGCGAAGCGAAGTTGCAGCGGCTCTGGCCATGGTGCGCGTGTATGGCGAGAACGAACTGGCGCAACTGCGCCGGCGGGCGGAGTTCGACGTGCCAATCACCGAAACCAGCCGGCTGCGACGTAAGTCCTACATCACAGATTTGCAGCGCGAGCGGGCGAGGGAGATCTCGGGCGCGGACTATCTCGAATTCCTGCGATCGTGCGCGCTGAAGCTGCGGCTCTTTCATCCCGATTCCGATGAGAAGGTCGCGCGCTGCCTGGAGCTGATTCAACGGTCGAACCAGCTCAACCTGTCGAGCCGGCGATATGATGCGGCACAGTTCGATGAACTGCTAGCCAACCCGGGGATGCTGTGCGTAGCCATGGAGTGTACCGACCGCTTTGGCGACTACGGCATTGTTGGGTTTGCCAGTGTCGACCTGAGTGGAAACGAGCCGGTGGCGAAGGATTTCGTGCTGTCGTGCCGTGTGGCGCAGAAGCGCGTGGAGCACGCGTTCTACGGGTGGCTGGGCGAGACAATGCGGCGTGAAGGCGCGAAGCGGTTGCTGATCGACCTGATTAAGACGGCGAGAAATCGGCCGCTCGTGAAAGTCTTCGAAGAAATGCCTTTCTCGACAGTCAGCTCGGAAGGAGACCATGTGCTGCTCGCGCTCGATCTCACCGGGGATGTCGAACGGGACGACGTGGTGCTTCTCGACGACTCAGCGATCGGCCTGCGGCGAGTCTCGTGAAGATCATCATTAACTGCGACGACTTAGGGATGAGCCAGGAGGTCAATGAGGCGATCTTCGACCTGATGAGGGCGGGGCGTGCGACCTCGGCGACAATGATGATGAACGGCCCAGCGTTAAAAGACGCGGCGGTGCGACTTGGCGAGTTTAGGAACTGCTCGTTTGGAGTGCACCTGAACGCTACCGAGTTTGCGCCGCTGACAAGCGAGCCAGGGCTGCAGCCGCTGCTCAAAGAGAATGGGGAGTTTGCCGGGAACCTGCGCGCCGTTTCGATGACGGCGAAAATGGGTAACGCGCTGCTTACCGAGTGGAGCGCACAGGTTGAACGCGCTTTGGCGCTTGATGTTCCCGTGAGCCACCTGGACTCGCACCATCACGTGCACACACACCCGAGCGTATTCGCCTTGCTCAAGCGGGTGCAGCAGAGATTCGGCATTCGCAAGGTAAGGCTGAGCCGAAACGTTTACGGCCTGGCGGAGAGCGTCCCCGCGCGGTTACGCGCTACCAAGCTTTTGTGGAACCTGGCGCTGCGGTATTACCTGCCGGCGATCACAACGAATCGATTCGCCGCATTCGCGACGTTCTACGATCGGTTGGAGGCCGGCGAAAGATGGAGCGGGTCGATTGAGCTGATGGTGCATCCGGGCGGCGAGAAATTTGCGGCGGAGACAGCGCTGTTGTGGGGCGATTGGAAAAATCGGCTGGCTCCCGATGCAAAGCTGATCAGTTACAACGAGCTCAGTTAGCCGCACCTTTATCGAGAGGCTCGGGTCAGCAACAACGAGGGCATCGCAGGACGACTTGCCAATCGGCAAGCGAGCGCTTCCGGATCCAGACCGGCGCGGCTGCCCTCGAGCGAGAATTGGATAGCTTGTTATCGTAAGTTAGAATCAAATCTCAGCTTTTTATCTCTCCTGCTTAAACTTGGCGCCGTCTCCTTCCTTGCGCCAGTTCCATCACTTCCAGCTTCTGTCTTCCAGCTTCCTCGCGACATTGCGTCGCGCAGGACGTTTGCGTCGGGTCGCTCTCGACGAAGGAGCATGCCGGCTTCCGTGGCTCCAAGGCATAGCAACGGTAGAACCGCCATAGGCCCGATCCGAACGAGCTCGAAGGGCTTGCCCGAGCTTGGATGATTTCCGAGCCTTACGCTGTGCGCTTCGTACGAGTGCGGGAACTTCTTCGATGCACACGCCCTGGTTGCGTGCCATTGGATGCAAGCTGGCGGGACGCGCGTGCCTTGACTCTGCGCCGATGGATGACGGCTGGCCGCAGGGTGGCTCCAACGCGCCGCTCGGCCAGTGTCGGATGCTCGGAGTAGTCCGGATCGAGCATGGCAATCACCGCAACGGCGCGGGTGCGGTAGAGCCGGGCCCACTGGCTGTGAATGAGCGACTCCTGAACCGACTGCCAGAATTTCGCATCGGCCGCGGCTGCGTCACGCGCCGGTAGGGCTGCAGCGGTTGCGCCGTCGTTAATCAGTGCGAGAAACTGGCCGAACTCCTGGAGATTCACGCCCAGTTGGTAGACGAGCTGCGTCACGGCCATCTGCTGCGAAGCCGTCAACCGATCGAAGTTGCGGCAATAGGCCCTGGCGTTATAGATCGCTTGAATGATCGAGATGCGCAGAAGCTGCGAGGCGTCAGCGTCGGTGATTTCCGGCTCCAAGGTGCCAATCTTCCGCCGAAATTTTCTTTTGTTCCACGCTGCGAAGCGCTGATGAAACTGCTCCAGGATCGCCTGCAATCGTTCCCGATCCAGACCCGCCGCTTGCCATAGATCGGCTGACGAGGGCTCGACGAACGGGTGGGGATTGAGCGGGTCGAGCTGCGGGTGATCCCGCGCCGAAAGATCGAGGCTGAATCCGGCGCCGACCAACGGGCGACCAGTCTTAGGATCGGGATACGCCGCCAGCACCCAACCCTCGTGCCGGCGGTCGCGAAGAATGTCCATCAATTCGTCGAGCCCGAATTTGACTTCGGAATCCTTGAAATCGCGGAGAAGCTGAACCGCGGGCGAGGCCGGGCTGGACTGGAGCGAAGCAGCCGTCGACGAGGTTGGCAGCAGGATCGCAGGCGCGGGTGCCGACGTTGCGGGAGCAATGATGGAGGGCATCGGGCTTTGCTGCGCGGGCTCCTGGGGCACATAAGACGTTGCAGCGGAAGGAGACTGCGCGGCTGCCGCCATCGCAGTCACGAAGGTCAGTATGGCAATGCCGAGGCATTGTGGCACGGCTCTCATTTCGTTGGAGGTTCCTGCTTCCCCGAGGAATGTACAACTCTTCACACTGACGAAAATCGGCCGCCGACGCAATCACTCCAGGGTGGTATGTGCGCTAGGAGTAATTAGGGACGGGTCCGAGGAGTGGTCAACGGGAGATCGAACCGGAGTCATCGCGGCCTCGGGCGTTCTCGAATCCGCGCCGATCGACCGGCGTCACTGACGCTTCGGCCATCATCTTCTCGACCGTGGCTTTGCGTTCCGCGCTCAATTGCGGATTCGATTTCAAGAGCCGTTTCCAGGCAGTCATGGCGCCCTTGCGATCGCCTTTTCCCTCGAACCGGATCACACCCAGGTCGAAGAGCGCATTGGCATCGTTCGCGTCGTAGTTCAATGCGCGATTCAGCTCGGCGATCGCGCCGTCGGCGTCCCCGCTGCGGTACAAACTCGAGGCCAGCTTGGTGCGGAGGGCGACATTGCCGGGGTTCAGTCTTACTGCCCGGCCGTAGAAGGCCCCAGCCTGCGGGTATTGGTGCGCGATGTGGTAAATTGCCCCGACTTGAGCGAGCAGGCTACCGTTGTTGGGATCGCTCTGCAGTCTCTCGATCAGCGGCGAAGCCTGCCGATCGGCCAACTGCTTCATCTGTTCAGGGGTGAGTGCACGTCCGTCTCCCGTCGCGCCTCCAGGTGAGGAACGCGGCTCTGTGCCCGCGGCCAAGTTGGCCGGCGTATCGACTGACTGCGTTCCCGACGGCAAGTACCCGATTGCGAGAGTTGCGACGATAAGCGCGGCCGTCAACAAATAGATCTGTTTTACCTCAAAGCTCGCGCTTGCCTTCGATTTCATGGACGATCCACTCTCCAAGTGATCAGGAAGACAGAAGACCACTCCACGTAACGCACGAATGTGATGCGGATCACACATGACCTAAGTGTTGATGGCCCGGCCGCATGCTCACTCACTGGACATTTTTTGTCCGCCCTATGAACAGTGACGTAGCTCACGTACAAAATTGCGACACAAGGGGCTAACTGAGATTGGGGCAAATCACCCATGTCACTGTGGCCGAACGCCCATATCCGGATCGTGAAGTCCAGCCAACGTCTCCTTCCCGTTCGCCGGCAGACGCGCAGCGTGTCTCCCGTCGACTGGACGGCGCCGGCGGGCGAACTTCGCCCCGGTACCCACGGCAAATGCACGAAACGCCCACTGCCTCTGTTCGCGGCCGAATCGAAGACCCTACCCGCCAGGGCGAGCCTTCGTTTCAGCCAAGCAGCTGCAGTGCGCGCCAGGAGGCTTGACTCAATGAACCGGATTCCTTTACTCGCCTTAATGATGCTGGCGGCCGCGGGGTTTGCGGCGGCCCAGATAACCACGCCGTCGACCGATGTCCTCGGCGCTCACCTGAACTACGGTCGCGGCTGCGCGGCCTGCCACGCACCGCACAGCGGCGCCTACGGCAATGGCAACGCCAAAACCGCCGACCCCACTGCCGGCGACGCCGCTCTTTGGGGCGAAGATGTCGGCAGCCTGTACGGCAAAACCATCACCACCGGCCAGACACTGCAGGGAACCAGTTACGTCGAAGTGCTCCCCACCAGCTTGACGGCCACAACGCCCGATGTCGCCGGTCTGCTCACCTGCCTTAGTTGCCACGACGGCAACTATGCAGAGGGCGCCATGATGAAGAACAAGGTCTATGAGACCTTGCCCGCAACTTACGGGACCGCCAACAACATTCCGACCTTGCTCGGAAACGACGGCACCACCGTGGGCAATTACCTCAACGACCACCCAGTGGGACTGAACGCCGTGATGGGTTGCGGCGGAGCCTACAACTGGGACTGCACCATCAGCGCCAGCGGCGCAGTGCAGATGACGGGCACGGCTTCGAGCCAGTTTGTGACGAACTACGGGTTCTTTGTGAGCCCCGGCGTTTACAACAACCAGCCTGTCGTCGTGTGCACCACCTGCCACAACCAGCACCTGATGAACGTGGTGAAGGTGACCACCGGCAAGACTTCGGGTCTGCCGAGCGGAAACTACGCGACCATGTTCTTCCTGCGCGCTCCCTATAACCCGGCCAGCGCCACTGCCGGAAGCAACCAGACGGCGCAGTTCTGCCGTCAGTGCCACGGTGGCGAGTCGAACGAAATGAACGGCAGCACCGCGGTCACGACGTTCTAGACCGTTTGCATTGGGGGGAGGGGGCAACTTTTCCTCCCCCTTCTTTTCGCAACCCGGAGGTCGATTATGAAACACAACCATTTGATCTTTGCGTCACCGATCCTGGTCCTCGCGACGGCCGGCGCGCAGGTCGCTTCCCGTGCGCCTGCAGCCTTCACGCCGGCCAACAATCAGACGCAAGCAGCATCGCCGCTCGCGGAAGACGCCAAGCCGGTTGCGCGCGTCAACGGTACCGTGCTGACCGAACGCGACCTGGTGCGCGAGGAGTACGCGATCTTCCCTTACGCCCGCCAGCACAACGGCATTCCCAAAGAGCTCGCGCCGCAGATCCGGGACGGCGCGCTGAAGATGCTGGTTTTCGAGGAACTGGTCTATCAGGAAGCATTGCGCCGGAAGATGACGGTGGCGGCGGCGAAGATGGCGCGCGCGGAGACAGACTTCCGCAAACAGTTCGCCACGCCCGACGAGTTCAATGCATTTTTGCAAAGCGAGTTTCATGGGTCGCAGCCGCTCATGCGAGAGAAAATCCGGCGCTCACTGCTGATCGACTCTTTTTTAAGGACCGAAGTCGAAAGCAAGAGCGCGGTGTCTCCGGCCGAATTGAGGGCATTCTACGATCAGAATCCGGCGCGTTTCGAGCACCCGGAATTGTTCACGTTCCAGACGATCTCGATCCTTCCACCGGCCAACGCCAATGGCGAGCAGCTGCTGGAAGGGCGGTTGCGTTCGGAGCGCGCGCTGCGCCAGGCGAAATTGACGAAGACGTCGGTGGAGTTTGGACTGCTGGCTGAGAAGATCTCCGACGACGATTATCGCGTGGTGATGGGCCAGCACAAGCCCGTGCCCGCCGACCAACTGCCGCCGCAAGTGGTCAAGACGCTGCTCGCCCTTCACCCCGGCGAGGTCAGCGATGTGATCCAGATTGAGCATGCCTACACCATCGTGCGCCTGCAGGAGCACGCGCCGGCGGGCAAGGCCAAATTCGAAGACGTTAACGTGCAACTCGAAAAAGAGCTGCAGCAGAACAAGAGAAACCAGCTTCGCGCCGCGCTCGACCAGAAGCTGCGGCAGAACGCAAAGATCGAAGAGATGTAGCGGGTTGC
>JASHTH010000687.1 GCA_030040655.1 Acidobacteriaceae bacterium
GGAGTTGGGTCGGAAAGACCGCAGGAACTCTGAAAATGCCGTGAACCCTCCGCTTGAGGAATACTTTCCCATCATGGGCGATCCCAAATCCGCCGATAACCAGGAAAATGCCCTGCCTCGCGGCTGGCCCAATGTAGCATGAATGCCTTCAGCGACAAAGAGATTCGCAACATCCGACCCGTTTCTCCGTCTCGTCGCATGAGCAGCCCTTTGCGCGCGCTCAGGGCGGCCGCGGTTGCCGGCGGCGTCTTGCTCACCCTCCACCTGGTCATGTACTTTCTTTTCCCCAATCTTCCCAACTGGGTTTCTTATCCCGGCAGGATATTGTTCACAGTTCTAGCGGTCGCCATCACGAGTTCCATCCTCCTGCGCAAAGAGGAGTTGCTGCGGATTCGCATGGCCGATTCGGAAAGCCGCTACCGGCTGCTGTTTGAGAGAGGCCTCGCCGGAGCGTACCGCGCGACTTTGGGCGGCCGCATTCTGGACTGCAACGAATCCTTTTGCCGGATCTTCGGTTACGCCTCGCGCGAGCACCTCATCGGAACATCGACCGCCGCCCTCTATTTCAGCAAGGCCGATCGCTCCGCGTTTGTTGAGAAATTGCAGACGAAAAAGCTGCTGATCAACTATGAGCATCATATGCAGCGGTGCGACGGCAGCGCAGTGACCGTCCTGAACAATGCCTGCCTGGTGACAGGCGAGGGGCTGGGGCCGGTCATCGAAGGCACGGTGACCGACATCAGCCAGCTTCGCGAAGCCGAGGAAGCGCTGCGCGCTTCCGAAGCGCAATTCCGCATCCTCTTCGAGAAGAACCCGATTCCGATGTGGGTGTACGACCGCGAAACCCTTCGCTTTCTCGCGGTAAACAAGGCAGCCATTCTGCAATACGGTTATTCGGAGCGGGAGTTTCTCGACCTCACGATCGCCGAGATTCGTCCCCCGGAATTTGTCCCCGAACTTCTGAGCCGCCTCCCCCGGCGCCGGCAAGGCTTGCAGAAGTCCGATCCCTCGAAGCACCGCAGGAAAGACGGGACGATCATCGACGTCGAGATCGTCGGCCACGAACTCGATTTCCACGGACATGACGCCAAGCTTGTCGCCGCCTACGACGTGACGGCGCGCAACCAGGCACAGCAAGCCGCTCGCAACGCGGAGGCCAAATTCCGCGCCATCTTCGACAACGCGGTGATCGGAATCTTTCAGCACGCGCCCGACGGAAGGCCGGTCAGCATCAACCGCGCTTTCGCCGCAATGCATGGCTACGCCTCTCCCGAGGAGCTGCTGGCCGAGGTTTCCAATGTCGCGGCGCAGCTCTTTGTCGATCCGCCAAAGATGATGGAAGTGGCCGCCGCAGCAGCGGAGCAGAAGGTGGTGCGCGGCGCCGAGGTGGAGCTTTACCGCAAAGACCGCAGCCGCTTCTGGGTGCGGGTGAATCTGCGCGCCGTCCACGATGAGCAAGGCAACATCGTGCTCTTCGAAGGCACGGCGGAAGACATCACCGACCGCAAGGCGGCCGAAGCGCAGGTCGAGTACCTGGCATTTTACGACGCTCTCACCGGCCTGCCCAATCGCACGCTCCTGAAGGATCGATTGGAGAACGCGCTCGCCGCCGCCCGCAGAAGGAACGAGCAAGTCGCGCTTCTCTGTCTCGACCTCGACCGGTTCAAGATCGTCAACGACTCGCTGGGCCACTCCGTCGGCGATCTGATGCTGAAGGATGTCGCCCAACGGCTGACGGCGTGCGTGCGCAAGCACGACACCGTGGCCCGCGTGGGCGGAGACGAATTCGTCATCGTGCTCGGCGGCGTGAAAGACCCGACCGACGTCGTTGCGGCGGCGAATCGAATCTTGGAAGCCATGACGGCCAGCTTCGAAGTCCGGGGCTATTCTCTCAACGCCACTTGCAGCCTGGGCATCAGCATCTTTCCGCAGAATGGCTCGGACAGTGAGACGCTGATCAAATACGCCGATCAGGCCATGTACAGCGCCAAGGATAAGGGACGAAACAACTTCCGCTTCTTCACCGAGGAACTTGACCGGCTGGCCGTCGACCGACTGAATCTGGAGTACGACCTGCGGCTGGCGCTCGAGCGGGAAGAGTTTTTCCTCGATTACCAGCCGAAGATGAAGCTCTCGACCGGAGATTTCGCCGGGGTCGAGGCGCTTATCCGGTGGCAGCATCCGGATCGGGGTCAGGTGCCGCCCGACAAGTTCATTCATATTGCCGAGAACAGCGGGCTGATCCTGCCCATCGGAGAATGGGTGCTCCGGACGGCCTGCCGGCAGGCGCGCAAGTGGCAGGACCACGGCGCGTTCGCCGTCCCCGTGGCCGTTAACGTGTCGGCCGCTCAAGTCCGCCACGATGGGTTCTGCAAGCTGGTTCAGGAGATTCTGCTGGATACCGGCCTTTCCCCGCAATATCTCGAGTTGGAGCTGACCGAAAGCCTGCTGCTGTCGAGCGCCGACATACCGCATTCGCTCCTCAGGAGACTGAAGGAAATGGGCGTCAAACTGGCAATCGACGACTTTGGAACCGGATACTCCAACCTCGGCTATCTGAAGCGATTCAAGGTGGATAGCCTGAAGATCGATCGCACCTTCACGCGGGATATCGCCGTGAACTCCGATGACGCGTCCATCACTGCGGGCATCATCCGCCTGGCCAAGAGCTTGAACCTGACCGTGGTCGCCGAAGGCGTGGAAAACGAAGGGCAGATCGACTTTCTCCGCGAGCACGCCTGCGACGAGATCCAGGGATATTTTGTCAGCAGGCCGTTGCCGGCAAGCCAGATTACCGCGACGTTGGAGGCTGCCGCTGCAGCACGGTAGGCGCGAAGAAACTCACGCCGCGATCCATTCAACGCGCTCGACCTCGCTCCGCTTGGTCTCGCGTCCACTCGCAGGCCGGACTCGGCGCGCTAAGGCTTCGCCTGCGCACACGGGTTGAGGTGCTCATTGTCGGCAGTCGGCAAAAGGAATTGGTGCAACTGGCCGTATTGCGGGAAGGAACTAGTTGGTCGGGACGGGCAGATTTGAACTGCCGACCCCTCGCACCCCAAGCGAGTGCTCTACCAGGCTGAGCCACGTCCCGACAGGATCGAGCCGGCTCGCGCCGAGCCGGCCCCTGGGGTCCAGACCATTTTACACCGGTAGCAGAACCTGCAGCCGAGCGCGACGGGCGAATCGATCGCAGCTTTGCCCGTTCAGTGCGACGGCGGCACATACTCGGCGGGCAGCGCCGCGCCTTCGCCAAAGAAGAACTCCTCCATCTGCTGGACAAGGAACTGCTGCGCCTGCGGCGTCCAGGGTTGCAGGCGGTATTCGTTAAGCAG
>JASHTH010000688.1 GCA_030040655.1 Acidobacteriaceae bacterium
CAAGTCGGCGCAGGAAGGCGGAGCTTCCCTGGACATCTTGTCGGGATTCGTCGCCGGCAATTTTTCCGGCTATTGGCTGGGACTTTGCATGGTGGCCCTCATGGGATTGGGCTTTTACTGCAGCAGGGGACCGTCCATGGCGAATCTAATGCTCGCTCCGGCGGTCTTCGCGTTTGGCCTGGTCGCCTTCGGCTTCCTGGGCATGGGCCCGGTCACCATTGCCGTCGATTCTTACGGGCCGGTCACCGACAATGCTCAGTCCATCTACGAGCTCTCGTTGATCGAAAATGTTCCCGGCATCGAAGCCGAGCTGAAGAAGGACTACAACATCGATGTAAAGTTCGAGCGCGCCAAACACCTGCTCGAGGCCAACGATGGAGCCGGCAACACCTTCAAGGCAACGGCCAAGCCGGTGCTGATCGGTACTGCCGTGGTCGGCGCGACCACCATGATTTTCTCCATCATCATGGCGCTGACCGACGGGCTGAGCCACAGCGTGCAAAACCTGTCTCTGCTGCACGCGCCGTTCGTGCTTGGGTTGATCTCCGGCGGGGCAACCATCTATTGGTTCACGGGCGCTTCCACGCAGGCGGTCACCACTGGCGCTAACCGCGCGGTCCAGTTCATCAAGGCCAACATCCGGCTGGAGGGCGCGGAGAAGGCATCGGTCACCGATAGCAAGAAGGTGGTGCAAATCTGCACGCAGTACGCGCAGAAGGGCATGTTCAACATCTTCCTCGCAGTCTTCTTCGTCACCCTGGCGTACGCGTTCTTCGAGCCGTTCTTCTTTATCGGCTATCTGATCTCGATTGCGGTCTTCGGCCTCTACCAGGCCATCTTCATGGCCAATGCAGGCGGCGGATGGGACAACGCGAAGAAGATCGTCGAAGTCGAGTTGAAAGAAAAAGGGACAGCGCTGCACGACGCCACCGTGGTCGGAGACACCGTGGGCGATCCGTTCAAGGACACCTCCTCGGTAGCCTTGAACCCGATCATCAAGTTCACCACTTTGTTCGGATTACTCGCCGTCGAGCTTGCCGTAAAGTTGGCCCATGACCGGCCGCGGCTCGCGCACGTGCTTTCCGTTGCCTTCTTCCTGGTGTCGGTGTTCTTCGTGCATAAATCGTTCTATGGAATGAGGATTGAGTCCCAAACCGGCAAAGTACGAATTGAAGAAGAAACCCTCGCCTCGAAATGAGCGAGGTTTGCGAGAGCTTGTTGCAAAAACACTTTGTAAGAGTCTTGCACCGGAGTTTTTGACCCGCGCGTCACGAAAGCCGGTTCGCCCCACCTTTTCGCCCGGATCTGGCGAAAGGGTGGGATCGCGGCGCCTTCCAGTTTCGGATTCGTTTCTTATGGATTTGAAGTCTCACTCAATCCAATACTTTGCCGGCGCCCTGAGTTTGCCCAATCTGCCTTGCTCGACGAGGTTCAGCGTGCCTTGCTATGCTCTTGCGGTTCGAGAAAACGTGCCGAAAGGAGCAAGTTATGAATCTCCATCCCCCCACCCGCTTGGTTACCTTGCTAAGTGTCGCTGCCGTCGCATGCCTCTGGATGCCGAACGCGTCCCAATCCCAGGTCGTCATCGTTCCGGATACGCCGCAGATAGGCTCTTCGAACCCGATCACGGCGGAGCCGCTCGTGCCCCGTCCACGCACCAAGCCCTGCGTCGTGCAACTCTTTGAGAACCTGGCCTTCGCCGACTTCACGCCCAAATCCTTCAGCTATGCGCCGCCGGCATCCTGCCCCGGTCCCTGGGCCAAGGTTGTATTCACCGCGGACTTCACCGTGCAGTCGGGCACTCAGTTCGACCGCACCGCCGCCTTCTATCTCGGCCATGCCAACATTTATTACGGAACCACCGCCGAGCCGCGCGCCACGCTCAGCCCCTCCTGGCACGTGGAGCGCGACGTCACCGATCTGAGCGCTATCTTCCAGTCTCCGCAAACCGGCGAGGCCAATCTGGGTAACTTTGTGGGCGTGAGCGGCGGCGTGGACTACAACAGCATCATCTTCGCCAACGCAGCGCTTGAGTTCTATCCTGCCTCGTTCTTGGCGCCTGCCCCGCGCACGCCCGACGTCGTGGTGCCCGTCAATGGTTCCGGCGGCGATGCCGGCACCCTGAACACCGGAGCCGATCAGATTACGCAAACCCTCAACCTGCCCATGAACACCGAACGCGTCTACCTCGACGTGATTGCGCAGAGCCAGATCAATGACGAGTTCTGGTATCTCTGCGTTCCCAACGACCAAACCACCAACCTAGAAAGCTGCGGCAACACCGCCTTTCGCGAGACTGAGATTTCGATTGACGGCACGCCGGCCGGCGTCGCGCCCGTTTCACCATGGATCTTCACCGGCGGCATCGACCCTTATCTATGGGAGCCCATCCCGGGCGTGCAGACGCTCGACTTCAAACCCTATCGCGTCGATCTGACGCCCTTCGCCGGCCTGCTCGCCGACGGACAAACGCACAGCGTCGCCATCAGCGTCTTCAATGCCGACTCCTACTTTTTGGCCACCGCCAACCTGCTCGTTTTCACCGATCACGGCAGCAAGCAGGTTACAGGCAGCGTGCTGCGCAACGGCCTCGCCGCGGCGCCCACGCCTCAGGTGACGGAGAACATCACCACCACTTCGACCGGATCCACGGGAACCGTCGCCGTGGGGTCGAAGCGCAACTTCACCCTGAGCGGATATGTGAATACGTCTCACGGCCGCGTAGAAACGACCATCCAGGAGACGGTAAACTTCCTCAGCCAGCAGACATTTGATGTCACGGCTAACTCCTCCACCGACATTCAGGACGCGGTACAAACCTCCAGTGTCGATTCCGTCACATCCATCCGCGACGGCTGGTCCGACACGACCGTCGAGAGGCACGTCTCCTATCCGCTCACCGTCGATTATTCGTTCGTGACCAATTCCGACGGCAGCCTGCAACAGGTCGTCACCATCGATCAGCACTTCCTCACCAGCGACGACACGAGCCTGAACGGCTTCCCGGTCGATCGCCACAACACCAGCAACGAAGTCAACGCGACCGACACGCTCTCGGTGAGCGCCGCGGGCGTTTTTTCCGGCCCGACCAACAGCAAGACCACTCAGACTTACTTTGAAGAGGGCGGACTGGGAAGCTGCTACAGCCGCACACTCACAGCGGTGCAGCAGGTGCTGACATCGGTGGTCGATGGGCAGGGCTGTCATGGTGACGCCGATCACAAAAAATAACTTAGCCAGGAGCGAAGGAAAATCCTTTCCTTTTTCGTTTATTGACGGCT
>JASHTH010000689.1 GCA_030040655.1 Acidobacteriaceae bacterium
CCGCTGCGTGCGGTGCGGCGACACCAGCACCCAGTCGTGGCGCAACGGATTCCATCGCCGATGGGGCGATTGTGCGGTCTTTTCCATGCGCTCCTTATGCGAATTGCCGGAAGGGTCCTGCCGTTCTTTGCGTTGTGCCTCCGCACGCGGTCGAAAGTCCATTCTACGAGGCGGGTTTCAGGAATCGGAGAATGGGGCAGTGGGTGGTCTCGCTCAGGGGCTGAAGCCCCCAGTTTTTGTGGGACAATTCAACGTACGGGCTGAAGCCCGTACCCTCGCAACTGACCCGCAGTAGGCGGGGGCTGCGCCGCGCACGGTAGAAATCAAGATTCGCCGTCGAGCGCCGCCTGCAGCTTCTTTGCAAACTCGGCGGGCATGTCGTTATAGCCGCCGTGGCCTCCGGGGAAAATGACGGGAGCGATTCCGAGACGCTCGGCCAACGCCATCGCTGTGCGATGCGCGATCTGGCCTGCCGAGGTTTCCCCCACTCCGATCACGATGCCCGGCTTGCCCGACTTGAGCGTTTCTACGTCCGGCACATATTGGCTGATGGGCCTGAAACCATGCGCGAAGAAATAATCGAAGTTGCCCTGCATGCGCGCAAACGACTCGCGCAACTCGGGCGGCGGCGGCACCGCATTCTCAGGCTTGCGGCCCGCGCCAAGCCCCGTGACTGCAAGGAATTTCTGCATCGCCTCCGCCGCGCCGGAGGCGAGATAGGTCTCGTAGACCTCGTCGATAAAGGCGCGATGCTCCTCAGCATTGGGCAAAAGCTGGACGCAGGGCGGTTCGTGCGCGACCAGCGTCTTCACCCGCTCAGGGTGCCGCGCCGCGAGGTTCAGGCCGATCTGCGCGCCGCCGCTCGAGCCCAGCACAAAGGCCGGCTGGTCGCCGAAGACAGCGAGCAGCCGCGCAGCGTCGTCACCGTGCCGGTCCATCTGCTGCTCTTCGGCGGGATCGTCGAGAATGCTGCGCGAGTTGCCGCGCGGATCGTAGCGCACCACGGTGCATCGCTCGGCGAGACGCTCTGCAAGCGCAGCGAAGATTCCGGCGTCGGCGGGGCCGCCGGGAATCGTCAGCAGCACCGGTCCCGCGCCTTGCACCTCGTAATAGAGCTTCGCGCCGGGAACATCGAGCGTGGATGAGCGGACGCCGGCTGGCGATAACTGCGTCATGATTTGCTCCGCGATGAAAAAGCGTGGGAAAGGCCCGCATCTACGCGGTCGGGATCAGGACTTCGGTGATGAGCTGGTCCTCGGGCGTTACGCGCGGATCGTTGACGTAATTCTCGATTGCGTAATCGTCACGCAGCGGGATCTTTTGCTCCGCCACGATCTTCCATGCCTCGCCCGTCGCCTCGCCCAGTTGGCTATACGGCCCGATCAATACGAACTTGCTGTATTTGCCGCCTTTGAACGTTTCGAATTGCAAGCCGCCCGGCAAGTCGACGGGCGGCGCGGCCAGCGCAAAGCCAGCGCGATACACATTCGGCGGCCCCATCTTGTAAAGGCTCATGTATCCCGCGATCCGGTTATGCTCGCTGAGCGCAGGAGTAAAGGTGTGCGCGCTCTCCCAGGCCGCGGGAGCGTTCTGCTGAAACGGACCGACCCTCTCGACGAAAACGTAGTGGGTCTCCGGCCAGTTGACAGACTCGGGCTTCGCGGTGAGATTCATGAATTCTCCTTTTGCGATTGCCAAATTGGAATCGAGCGCTTTCTCGATTGGAGCCGCGACGGCAATGGGTCGAGTGTCTCCGGCCGGAGCTTCGCGTTGGCGAGCAGCCGCTATGCCGTCGGTTTCTCCGGCGCCGGCATCGAGGCCAGAAACCGGCGCGCGAACTCGCGGCTGTATTCTTCGACCAGTATGCGCACGCGCTCGGATTCGGGGGAGCGCACGATGAGCCCGGCGTGGTGGTGTTTCTTCATGCGGTAGACGATCTCGGGCGCGTCGAAGGCCGAGGTATCCGGCTCGGCGGTCGTCGCCAGACACAGCGCGCTTCCGGCATATTCCTTGCGCGTCTCGGGCACGGTGTACTTCTGGCCGCGCAGGTAGGCGACCTCGATCTTTGCCCACTCGCGCCACAGGTTCAATCCCGTCGCCGCTTCCACCAGATCGGCAATGAACGCTCCGCCCACGCGCGCCGCGATTTCGAGAAAGTAGAAGCGCCCGTCGGCGTGCGCGCGGATATACTCGGCGTGCGTGATGCCCCGCACCATGCCCAGCGACGGAGCCAGCTCGGCGTTGAAGATGCTCAGCTCGCGCCATTCGCGGCTGGCGCGCTCCACGGTGCGCGTGGTAAACACCCCTCCCTCGTGCATCACCTGCATGGGCGGCCGCCCGTACTGGTGGACCACCGAAAAGATCACCTTGCTTTTGCTCACGATTGAGTCGACGTGGAAGATGTCGCCGGGAATGAATTTTTCCAGCAGAAAATAACTCTGCCGGTCGCCCAGCTCGTCAAGGTTGCGCCAAAGCTGCTCCGGCTCCTCGATTTTACGAATGCCCAGAGCCGAAGCCTCGGAGCGCGGCTTGAGCAGCCACGGACCGGGCACATGGCTCAAGTAGCCGCGCAGCTCGTCGTAGTTGAGCACCGGGCAGAAGGGAGGAACCAGAAAGCCCGACTCGCGCGCGGCAGTGCGCATGGCCAGCTTGTCGCGGTAGTAGCCCGAGGTAGTAATCCCCATGCCGGGAATGCGCATGTGCTCGCGCAAGGCCGCCGCCGACTCCAAGTCGAATTCGTCCAGAGCGATCACGCGATGGAATCGTCGTCCGCGCACCATCCAGGCAACCGTGTTGATGACCTGCTCGCGGGTCAGGTCGGCGGGCATCGTGGTGATGTCCTCCAGCGCGTCGCGCGGCCAGTCGGCGTCGCGCAGTTTTTCTACGGTGAGCAGCGTAGGCTTTACGCCCATTTCCGCGCACTGGCGCAAAAACTCCTGTCCCTTCTCATAGCTGGCGATACAAAGAAAGCGCTCTGTTACGTCGGCCATTGAAGCTCCGTTGGAGGACGATCGAAACGGTAGCGGATCGGTTTGGATTGTACCCGCTTCAGCTGGGAGGGTACGGGCTTGAGCCCGGACGTTTTCGCCGAAGAATTGACTCACGGGCTTCAGCCCCTGACGGAAACCGATACGCTATCATCGAAACCCGGCCGTGCCTAGCCGGTGAGGATAGTATCTACCATGAGCCTGTAGATTCGGCCCCGCCGAGACGAGCCACGATCGAAGATGCTTTCCGCCAACGCCATCGTCAAGCTCCACGACCAGCTCACCGAGCTCTGGCACATTGGTCCTTGTGGAAGCGAAGCTCCCGACGGAGAAGAGCGGTTCAGAGCCATCGCTGGTGAAGACGCGTGGCTGCGCGCGGTTGCCCGACAGCATCGCGCCAACTTCGACTTGTGGCACATCGAAGATGAAGCCCGCGCCCCCGACGCAACCGACCCGGAGCTCGCCGACGTGAAGCACCGCATCGACCGCACAAATCAGCTTCGCAACGATCTGGCCGAAGAGCTCGACCGCGCGCTGTTGGCCTGGCTGGAGAGCAAAGGGCTGCCGAACCTCGCAGCTCCGCTCAACTCCGAGTCGCCCGGCCTGATGATCG
>JASHTH010000690.1 GCA_030040655.1 Acidobacteriaceae bacterium
GCGCTGGCCATGCAGTTGCCCAGCACGTTCATCGCCGTCCGGCCCATGTCCATGATGGTGTCGATGCCCAGGATCAGCAGAATCGGCGCGGTGGGCAGCGCGATGGCGCTCGCGGTGGCCAGCAACACTACCAGCGTCGCGCGGGGAACTCCGGCAACGCCTTTGCTCGCGACCACGAGAATGGCGAGAATGGCGATCTGCCGGCCCAGCGTTAGATGCAGCCCCGCCGCTTGCGCCACGAAGACCGCGGCCATCGACAGATACACGCTCGAGCCGGTCATGTTGAAGCTGTATCCGGTGGGAATCACGAACGAGACAATCCATCGCGGCACGCCGAACTCTTCCATCCGTTCCATGGCCAGTGGTAGCGCGGCCTCGGAAGTGGTCGTAGCAAAGCCGATCGCGGTCGGCTCGCCGACCGCAACCAGGAATTTGCCAAAAGGAATGCGGAACACCAGCAGGATGGGCGCGAGAACGAGCCCGGAAAACGCCGCCAGCGCGGTGTAGTACGTGACGACGAGCCGCACCAGCGGAAGCAAGGTTGCCAGGCCGGTTCGCCCCACGGTGTACGCGATCGCTCCGCCGGCGGCAATTGGCGCCAGGTACATGATGAATCGCGTCAGTTGAAACATCACGTCGGTGAGCGATTGCAGCACCGCGACCAGCGGCGCGCGCTTTGGCTCGGCGAGAACGGCGAGCGCACAGCCGAAGAGGACTGAGAAGATGGCGACCTGCAGAATCTGATTCTGCGCTACGGCTTGTGCAATATTTTCGGGAAAGAGATTCAGCACCGTCTGCTGCCACGTTTGCACCGGCTGCGCGGCTGCCGGAGCGGATTCCATGGCTGGAGGAACCTGCACGCCCCAGCCCGCGCCGGAGAGGTTCATGGCGACGGTTCCCAGAATTAGTCCCAGCGTGGTAACCACCTCGAAGTAGATCAGCGCTTTCACCGCCAGGCGGCCCACGGCGCGCAACTGGCCATGGCCGGCAATTCCGGTGGTGATGGTGGCAAAAACCAGCGGCGCCACGATCATGCGGACCAGGCGCAGAAACAGGTCGCCGGGCAAGCGCAAACCCGCGGCAAAGTGCGGAGCATCGACGCCAATCTCTACGCCTGCGACCATGGCCAGCAGGGTCCACAGCATGAGCGAAGGCCTGCGGATGGCGATCGCCGAAAACATCGCGACAGCAGCCCAGCGCAGGGCAACACCGGCTGCGGCGAAATGAACGAGTCCCGCGACCGCTCCCGCCGCAAAGAGCACAACACCGCAAAGCGCGGCGATGCGGACAAACTTGCTTGGGGTTCGCGATTTCGTGGCAAGCTCGGTCGGCATAAGCGGCGTATTTAGGACTCTCGCATTCTTCGCGGCACAATACAAGACGTTGTTCTGCGCGCAACCGGCCGCGCCACGCCGCCGCTTACGCCGCCTTTTTGGCCGGCATGGGCCGCTTCAAATCCATCGCCTCGGCGGTCATGTCGGTGTACTTCAAGCCTGCGCCGGTGTTGAAGAGCACCACCCGGTCCGACGGCTTAAGATAGCCGCTCGCCAGTAGCTTTCCATACGCCGCGGTGGTGCTGGCTCCCTCGGGCGAAAGGAAGATGCCTTCGTTGCGCGCCCAGTCGAGAATCGAAGCCAGAATCTCTTCGTCGCTCACGGCCAGCGCCAGCCCGCCCGACGCGCGCACGATGTCGAGGATCAACCGGTCGCCGTAAGGTTTCGGAACGCGCAATCCCGCGGCAAAGGTCTCGCCGTTCTGCCACATCTGGCTCACCGGGGCGCCTTCGTCGAAGGCGCGAGCGATGGGGGCGCAGCCCGCCGCCTGCACCGCGATCATCTTCGGCCGCTCGCCTGGCGAAACCCAGCCGAGCTCCTCCAGTTCGTCAAACGCCTTCCACATTCCGATCAGTCCGACGCCGCCACCGGTGGGATAAAAGACCGCATGCGGATACTCCCATCCTAGTTGCTCCACCAGCTCATAGCCCATCGTCTTCTTGCCCTCGACGCGGAACGGCTCTTTGAGCGACGAGACGTCGAACCATCCTTCCTTTTCCTTCTTTTCCTGCACCAGCCGCGCACAATCGGAGATCAGTCCATCGACCAGAACCACATTCGCGCCATACGCGATCGCTTCGACGTAGTTGGCGAAGGGCACATCGACGGGCATGAAGATGTGCGCCTCGATGCCGGCCGCGGCGGCGTAGGCCGCCAGCGCGCCCGCCGCATTGCCCGCCGATGGCACGGCGAGCTTGTGCAACCCGTAGTGCCGCGCCATTGTCACGGCCAGCGCCAGCCCGCGCGCCTTGAACGTGCCGGTTGGATTCGCGCCTTCTTCTTTCACAAATGCGCGGGAATATCGCCGGCTGCGCAGCATCGGCGTCCATCCCTCTCCCAGCGTGACCGGCTCCACGGCGGGCAGCACCGCGCGATAGCGCCACATGCCCACCCAGGGCCGGCTCGTCTCTTTTGCGACGACTTCACTCGGGCGTTTGCCGTGGAGATGCGCGAGATCGTAGCGGACGAAAAGCGATCCGGCCGGCGGTTCGGGACACTTTGGGCAAACGGTTTGCGGAGTCTCGGCCGGTACGCGCGCGTGGCAGCGAGAGCACTCGAGATAGGCGATGGGCGGCACGGATCGGTTCGTCTCCAACATGAGTCTAAATCCCAAATCGCCTCGAATTCACCGGCGCATTGCCACGGGTGCTACTTCGATTCGAGACG
>JASHTH010000691.1 GCA_030040655.1 Acidobacteriaceae bacterium
TCTTCGCCAGTGGCTGGCGCTGCCCTTTCACAACCCCCCGCTGCGCAACGAGTTTCTGCTCAAGCTCTTCTTTTGCGGCGAAGCCGTGCCCGGCGTGGCCATCGCCCACATCCAGGACCTGCAGGAGCGCAACCGGCGCACGCTCGATGCGCTTCTGAAGATCGAAGCCTTGGTGCCGCCGGAGCAGTTGACTCACCCTCACCTTCCCTACTGGCTGCTGACGCTGAGTATGGGCAAAGTCCTCACCCGCGCCGCGCTCGAATGGGGCGAGTCGGCGCTGGCTACGCTTTCCGCCCGCGAGCGATCGACGGCACAAAGCGCGCAGCCGCCCGGGACGCTCATTGCGAGCAAGGCTGCCTCGCCCCGCAAACAACTTCGCACCCAACGCAGTTCCGCACGACCGCCAAGGAGGGTCGCACGATGAGCCCGAATACCCGCCTCCGCTCGAAACAGATTGTTGCCTGGGCAATTGCCTCCGTCTTCGTTCTAGGTTTCTTCATTTCGCCCGTCGGCGCCTTTACCGGCCCCGTGACGGGCGCATGGTTTGTGGGGACGCAGCGCGTGCGCCGCGGATTCCTCTGGATGCTCGGCTTCGCGGTGTTGCTCGGCCTGCCGCGTCTGTGGCGCGGCCTTTCGCATGGCGGCGCGGACGCGGTGCTCGCGTACTTAGGATGGACTCTGCTGGGCATGGTGCTCGGCGTTCTGCCCTTCACTTTTCACCGCATCACCAGTTCGCGATTGCCAGGACTCCTCTTCACGCTTCCTCTCCCGGTTTGCGCGACAATCATCGCGGTTTTGACGAGGGCCTGGTTGCCGGCGGGCGCCGCCGATCCGTCCAGTACTAAACTGGGCCTGCTGCTTCCTCATCTTGCCGCCACATTGGGTGTCGGCGCGCCGGTGTTTCTCGCGTTCTGGTTGGCAGCGGCGCTTGTCTGGGCGTGGAATCAGGAGTTTCGCGCGGAAAGGATCAGGCTGGGAGCAGGAGTTTTCGCAACCGTCTGCGTGCTGGCGGCCGTTTTCGAAATTTTCGGCAGCGTTTTCACCGCACCGGGCCAAACACCGCTCATCGGCACCGCGTTCGTTTGGCTATGCGTTGCCGCCGGCGTAGCATTCGCCGTCGGGTCGCTCCTTCTGGCTCGCAAGGGCCAAGGCTGGCAGTGCCGGCCTGAGATGCTGCGCATCCTTCGCAGCCCGGCGACCGGCGAAGCTTTGCGGGTTGTCCGCCAAGGCCGCGGCCAGGCGCTCGTCAGCGACGGCGGCGAGCGTTTTCCGGTTCGCGACGGCATGCCCGACCTGCGCCGCCCCGAAGACCTGACCGGGGCCAACGAGAAATACAACCACCTCTACGAAACCATCGGCGGTTTTTACGACGATATACAGCGCGTCGCCTGCGCCTTCGCGGGCTTTAACCGCGACGCCTATGTCATGAGCTATCTCGGCCAGCTCGAGGTCAAGCCGGGAGACTCGGTTCTCGAGACTTCGGCCGGCACCGGCCTCAACTTCAAATACCTTCCCAGTGGCGTATCGCTCGCCGGGCTCGATCTCTCACCGGAAATGCTCGTCAACTGCCAGTCCAACCTGCGGCGGCGGCAGCTCCACGCCGATCTCTTCATCGGCAATGCCGAAAGCCTGCCCTTCGCCGATTCCAGCTTCGACGTTGTCTTTCATGTCGGCGGGATCAACTTCTTCAACGACCGCGCCAAAGCCATCCGCGAGATGATCCGCGTGGCCCAACCCGGCAGCCGCATTCTGATCGCCGACGAGACCGAGGAACACGTCAAAGCGGCCTATGAACGCGGCCCCATAACCGACCGCTATTACCGGAACCGCAAACAGCCAGTCACCCCTCCCGTCGACCTTGTGCCGCCCGAGATGCTCGAGACTCGCCTTGAAATCCTGAATGTGGTGGGGAAAAACAGATTCTACGTTCTGACCTTCCGCAAACCGGACCACAGCGATTCGCAGACCGACTGCGCAACGGTGACAGCCGGCTCAACAGCCACCATTCCGCTTCGCCTATGAGCCCGGATCGCAAGGCATTCCGGAGCCGGCGCTCAGCTTGCCCAACCGCTGACTGGCTAACTCGCTAACTCTGTTAACTCCGCCGGCTCCGCTGGCACCCTCACTTCGCCGGCGTAATCTCCACCTTCCGGAAGAGCACGTGCCCCTTTTCGCTGCCCTGCAGGTAGATCGGCCCAGGCTGGCCTTCGTCGCTGTTCAGGGCGCCGCCGGTGATGCCGGGGATCTCCTGGTTATCGATAATCGTTGTGCCGTTCTGGACCACCGTCACGTGCCGCCCGATGAGCGTGATATCGAAGGTCTGCCACGTGTCGGGGCTGCGGGGCTGCTCGGGGTTTGGAGCGATGAAGCCGTAGATTCCGCCGGTGTGATGGCTGGGCGGCTCGTCGGCCGATTCGGTTTCGATCTGCGTTTCATAGCGCCCGCGCAGATAGACGCCGCTGTTGGCGTTCACGCCGCAGTTGAATTCGACATGCAGTTTGAAGTCGTTGAACTTGCGGTCGCCGATCAACTCCGGACCGTTGCCCGGACTAACGAGGTTGCCGTCTTTCACCGTCCAGACCGGCGGGCCAGGATTGCTCTGGTGCCATCCCTTCAGGTCTTTGCCGTCGAAGAGCTCGATGGGCTGGCCCCAGTCCGGCGTGCCCGTCCGTTCCAGCGATGGCGCTCTCACGCCCGTCCACGTCCACGGCGCATCGAAGCCGGCGATGGTACCGCGCAGCGTCTTGCCCGTCATCGTGCCCGTGAAGACCAGGTCTTCCTTGGTCGATTCCTCGTCTTTGGGTGAGACGAAGGTGATCTTGTTCCCGTCGATTTCGATCTTGGGCAGCGGCCGGGCGTTGCCCCAGCGGCCGGTGAAGAGAGCCGACAGTTGTCCGTCCTTCTCGTCGATTTCGATCCACGAAGGATGCTGGCCGTCCGGAGCTTTCAGCGTCAGGTCCCAGCGGCCGAGAAACGCCGCGTGCGATGAGGCGGCTGCGGACTGCGCGGCGTGAGTCGTCGGAACAGCGCAGAACAGGCAAGCGAGGAAGGCAGAAATCGCGGCGAAAGAAACTCTTCTGAAATTCATTCTTCAAACTCCCTTGCTTTCCAAGGAATCTCCGAACCAGCGACCTTCGATCCCTCAGGGGCTAAAGCACAGATCCATTCTTGGCCTTTTTCGGCACGACGGAAGTCGCGCCCTGTTACAAGGCTCCGCTTCATCAGTGCCCCGCTAGGCCATCGTCTCGATCGTTCCCGACGCCTCGTCCCAGCGCACCGGCGCGCCGCGGAAGTACGACTCGTTGGCCATGTGGCAGGCAAGGGCGGCGTTATTGCCGAAGACCACATCCTGCACCACCGGTTGGCGCGAGCGCACCGCCTCGAAGAACTTCCACAC
>JASHTH010000692.1 GCA_030040655.1 Acidobacteriaceae bacterium
ATCGGTCCCACCCTTTGTCTGTCCGCTCGTGCGGACAAAGAAAAGATGGGGCACCCACGAGCATCTGTAACGATGGACCCGCGCGACGAAATCGATCCCGAGCAGTTCGCGATGCTGACCGGCGCCTTTCGCGATCAGCTCCTGGCGTGCCTGGAAGAGTGCGTGCGCGGCCGGCGCGGCCTGTTTGCGGGCAACGCAACCGCCGAGGAGAACTTCGGCTGGCCTGAAGCCGAGCGTCTGCGCGAGCTTGCGATCGCGCTGCAACCGCTGCTTGCCCAGGCCGGGGAGCGCGACGCGCTTTGCGATGAGTTTCTCGATCTGTGCACCATTCACGGCGAGAGCGATCCCGGCGAGCGCCGGCTGGCGCGCGCGTTGCTCGACCGGATCGAAAAGGGCGAAGTGGGGACGGCGGCAGAAAGCGAGAAGAAGCCGTGGTAATCCTCCGCACGTTCCTGGCGCTGCTGGCAGGTTTCCTCACCATGGCCGTGCTGGTTGGAGCGGTCACGGCCCTGCTCGCGCGTTTTGCGCCGGCGTGGATTGGCAACGAGGGAAATCCGCGGCCGGCATACGTTGCCGTCAACCTCTCCTACTCGTTTCTGGCGGCCGTCGCCGGCGGCTATGTCACGGCGATCATGCCATCGGCCAACCCGCTCATCCTGGTGCTGGCGCTGGCCATCGTCGTACTCGTGCTGGCTGCGCTGAGCGCGCTGCAATCGCGCGGCAAGCAGCCTGTCTGGTACCAGCTCACGCTGGTCGCCATCACGCCGTTGGGCGTAATGGCCGGAGGTATCTTGCGGATGAAGGTTTTGGGAATCTTATAGAGGAATTGGCAAGATCAGGCGTGCCGGCGCACAGCGCCGTCTGCGCGGACTGGAGTTGCCAGCCCGCGCTTGGATGATTACCAGCGAACTCCCAGAGTGACAGGAATGAGCTTGGTATCGGCGGCAACGGTCGTCGTGCCCAGGCCATTGGGCTGGGTTGTTTCGGCGGGTGTCAACACTTCGAGGTAGCGCACTTCAGCGAAAAGCTTCGTCTTGCTGTCGCCGTAGAGACCGCCCATGCGGTGGAAATACCCTCCGCCGATGCTCCAACCGCCTTGATTGCTGGAAAAGTGGCCGACGACCTGGTTCACGGTTCCGATACCGCAGTAGTAGTAGCTGCAGTATTCGGTCTCTTCCGGATCGGTGAAGTTGGTGACCTTGCGATAGAAGCCGAAACCGCCGGTGACGTAGAGGTCGTTGGTCGCCTTGGGAATGAGATCGACGACCGGATCGAGCGAGAACGACCAGATATGGGCATCGCCGCCGTTGGCGCCGGTTTCGGCGATCAGCGCGCCGGGCAGCTTGTCGTCGATGAGTTGGTACTCGAGCAGCGTAGAGAACTGGTTGGTGAAGCGGTAGCCTGCGCCTACGGTGAAGTTGCCGCCCCAGGTGATGTAGCTCTGTTGCGCGCCGCCTGCGGGTGGATTGAAGCCGCCGCCGGCCTCAAAAGTGAGGTGATGGACAACCCCATGGCCGCCGCTGCTCTGCCCGCCGGCCGCCGCCGCCCCACCGGGTGCCGGCCCGGAAGGCAAGGCAGCATCGACACTCGAGGAAGAACTCCCACTCACGTCGGCAGCAAACGCATTGAAAAGAGAACTCGAAGAACCGGGTTCGGAGAGGGAGGACGATTCAGTGCTGGAGGAGTTGCGGGTAGACCCGGATTGCGCGTACGCGGTGACAACGGCCAAGCAAACCACTGCTCCGAGCAGGCTGGAGTGCTGCAGAAGCGACGTCCAACGGGGAATGGACATGTCGGAACCTCGAGGAAGTGAATTTGTGTTCTTGATGCCCTCGGAATCGTGCAACGATCCCGCCAGAACGTTAGACACCGGTTTCACATTTAAGGTTGCGGTCGAATCGCACAAACTTCTGTCGCCTCGACGAAACGAAAGCCCCTTATGGCTCATAAAGTTATTGCGCGGGGCTATGGCGGTTTAGGAAAGGATGTAGCCGAAAAAGATCGCAAAGTCGACACGACCACCGGGGTCCCCAACGACATCCGTTCGTCGTTGGGGTGGGACCACCGGGGTCCCCAACGACATCTGTTCGCCGTTGGGGTGGGACCAACAGGAAGCGGCGACCTTGGGCAACGTCCGAACGGACACACGATTTCCGAAACTGCCCTAAAAGCGGCTGCGATTCAGCCGCCGCAGCCGCACGAGCGCGCGAGGACTTCGGCAAAGTGCAGCGCGGGCCGGTGGGCCAGGTGGGCAATCTGCTCGCGGCAACTGAAGCCGTCGGCGACGATGATCGTCGTGGGCCCGGCGCACTCGACGGCCGGCAGCAAGCCGTCCCTGGCGATGGCCTTCGAGACATCGTACTTGCCGGCCTCGAAACCGAAGGGTCCGGCCATGCCGCAACAGCCGGCTTTGATCGGTTCGACGGTCGCGCCGGCTTGGCGCAGCAGTGCGATCTCGCTAACCGGTCCTCCGAAGATGGCCTTGTGATGGCAGTGGCCGTGAAGGAGCACATGTGCGCCCTGCAGGCGGCCGGCGGCAAAATCCGGAGCCTTCTCGGCAAGCCAGTCGGCCAGCAGCCAGGTTTGCCGGCTCAGGCGCTCCGCGCGCTCGTTCTTCGGATGGAGTTCGAGGAGTTCGTCCTTGAAGACGCTGGCGCAGCTCGGCTCGAGAAAGATGAACGGCAGGCCGGCATCGATCTGTGCACCCATATGATCGAGGACGCGTGCGAGGTATTTGCGCGCTTGCGTCAGAAGGCCGAAGTCGTAAAGAGGCCGGCCGCAGCAAAGATGGCCGGCCGGCGTCTCGATCGCGAAGCCGGCCTCGATAAGAACTGTTTCCGCGGCGGAAAGCGTGCCGGGATGGTAGTAGTTGTTCCACGTGTCCGGCCACAGGATGACCTGCCGTGCCGGTGGCTCCGCGGGGCGCGGCAATGCAGCCCGGCTGCGCTGAAAACTCTGTGCGGCGAGTCGCGGCAGTTGCCGCTCCGGCGCAACGCCCGCCATGCGCTTCACCAGCGGCGCGATCCCAGATCCGGTGAGCGCCGCGTTGGTAAGGCCGGGCGCCATCGAGCCCCAGCGCGCCATCTTGTCGGCAAAGCCGAAAACATAATGCTGCAGGGGATGCAGGCGACCTTTGTATCGCTGGAATAGAAACTCGGCTTTGTACGCAGCCAAATCCACCTGCACCGGGCATTCGGACTTGCAGGCCTTGCAGCTCAGGCACAGGTCGAGTGCTTCCTGCACGGTTTGGCTCTGGAAGCCTTCTTCGCGCAGGTCGCCGGCCAGCATCTCCCACAGCAGGTGCGCCCGGCCGCGCGTGGAGTGCTTCTCGTCCTGCGTGGCGCGGAAGCTCGGACACATCACGCCGCTATCGGTCTTGCGGCAGGCGCCCACGCCCACGCAGCGCTCGGCGGCGCGCTCGAACGAACCCTCGTCGCGGCGGAACGCGAAGAACTCTTCCGTCTTCGGCTTTGGAGACGTGCGGTTCAGGGACCCAAAGCCGTCCGGGCCGAAGCGCAGCTTCTCGGCCGGGTCGTACACGCGCACGGCGTCGATCATTTTGCCGGGATTCATCCGATTCTCCGGGTCCCACAGCGCCTTGAACTCGCCGAAGGCCTGCATCAGCTCCGGCCCGAACATTTTCGGTAGCAGCGCGCCGCGCGCCTGGCCGTCGCCATGCTCGCCGGAGATCGATCCGCCGAAGTGGATGACAAGATCGGTCGCGCGGTCGAGGAACTCGCGGAAGTCGCGGATGCCTTTGGGTGTGCGCAGATCGAAGTTGATGCGCAGGTGGACGCAGCCTTGCCCGTAATGCCCGTAGAGCGCGCTGCGATAGCCATATTCCGCCATCAGCGCAAACAGCCCGCGCAGATAGCCGCCCAGCTTCTCCGGAGGAACACCCGCGTCTTCCCAACCCTCCCATCCTTCTTCTTCGCCAGGGACAAAGACCGTGGCGCCCAGCGCCGATTCGCGCACCCGCCACACTCGCTCCGCTTCTTCGGCGTTGTAGATGCGCGCGGTGGGAGCTTCGGGCCACGATTGCGCGGCGCGCACCAGCGCTTCCGCCTTGGCCTGCGATTCAGAAGTATCCCACGTGCCCATTTCGACGAGCAGGAACCCATCGCCTTCTGGAAGCAACGGAAGATCGCGGGGCGCAATGCCCTTGCGGCGCATGAATTCGAGGATCAGCCCATCGAAGCCTTCCAGGCCGATCGGCTTGTGCTCCAGCACGCGCGGCACGGCGTCCGCGGCTGCGAATTTATCGTCGAAAACCAGCGCGGTGAGCACACGACACGGTGGGCTGGCCGTAAGATTCAGCTCGGCGGAGACGATGTTGACGCAGGTGCCCTCGGAACCAACCAGCGCGCGCGCCACGTGAAATCCGTTCTCGGGAAGTAATTGGTCGAGGTTGTATCCGGCTACGCGGCGAGGAATGTCGGGAAACTTTTCGCGGATGAGCGGAGCGTATCGATCGCGAATGCTCTTAAGTCCTTCGTAGATTTTCCCCATGCGTCCGCCGGTGCGGATCAGCGCCTCGAGCTTATCGTCGCTCGTGCGCCCCACGGTCATGCGCGTGCCATCGTAGAGCACCACGTCGAGCGACTCGACGTTGTCCGAGGTCTTGCCGCCCAGCAACGCGTGCACGCCGCAACTGTTGTTGCCTATCATGCCGCCCAGCGTGCAGCGCGAGTGCGTAGCCGGATCGGGAGCGAAGGTGAGATGGTACTCTTCGGCCGCGTCGCGCAGCCGGTCGAGCACGATGCCCGGCTCGACGCGCGCCAGCTTGGCTTGCGGATCGATCGAGTCGAGCCGGTTCATGTAGCGCGAATAATCGAAGACGACGGCGACGTTGGTGCACTGCCCGCAAAGGCTGGTGCCGGCGCCGCGTGGCAGCACGGCCGCACCTGTGGCACGGCACGCGGCCAGGGCGGATTCGACATCGGCGGCGCTGCGCGGCAGCACCACGCCCACAGGGAGCTGGCGATAGTTCGAAGCGTCGGTGGCGTAAAGCGCGCGCGAGCCGAGGTCGAAGCACACGTCGCCGGAAAACGAGGCTTTGAGCCGTGCTTCCAGCTCGCCATGAGCGGCGAAGCGTTCGTGCTGAAGAGGAGAAAAATCGTTCAGAATCGGAAACGATGATGTCACGAGGAAATCTTACGCCAATGACGCGCGCGGGACTTGTTCCGCTTCGCGCAAGGCTCTGCAGCGATCATTGCGTGATTCGGCTTCGAGGAGTTCGCCGGCGATATAGCGGTTCCACCGTTGCTATACTCCAGTGCCGCACGAGCCGAGTCGCTCGTTCCTCAGGAAAGAGCCGCGTTCAACGACCCCTGAAACTGGGTACGGGAACCGTGGAATCGCCTTAAAACGCCTTGTACACAATATCGGGGGCGGGCTGGTTCAGGACCACCGTCACCGCCAGCGCCACAACTCCCAGCACCGTCATGTACACCACGCGCGCGTAGCGGCCTGTGAACAAAGGCCCGTCGGCGATTCTGATGGACAGCAGAGCCCTGCGCAGCCCCTCCCATGCAGCTAGAACCACCGTCGCAGTCAGCCAGATCGCCAGCCACACGCCCATCCACGGC